>CALDQI010000794.1:0-5976 GCA_937911635.1 uncultured Pseudomonadota bacterium
GCCAACTTTTCGCCATACCATCCCATCTTCAATAGCGGTGTATTCATTCGATATCAACGGGGTGGCGTACTTGTGCCGTCAGATGAAGACCGCGTGTTTGATTTGCTCTACTCCGATACGTACTTGATTGGATGGAGAACCCATTTTCGACTTCCTGAACCGAGACCAGAACCATGAACCAGTTTGCCTACATTAGTCAAGTGATGAGCAATGTCCACGAGTCCGTAGAGGGATGGGCAAGAGATTTGTTACGTTCAGCCGGCTTGGAGACGACTGAAGTGTATGGGCAGTTTCCTCCAGAAGGGTCTGTAGCCAGTCACGTAGTCCTCTTCCCATATCGAATGGGCGGAGCCGACTCTCAAATTGCTACGCCGTATAAAGAACTTTCATTGATGGGCTTGAGGGCTCACAAAGGGAGTGTTCCAGGTATGCCACCAGTCTGGGGCAGGCTAGGGGAATTGTTTACGGAGTGCATTCTTGAGAAGTACCCAAAGATGACGAAGGGACCTCACGCTGGGAAACCCCATCCTGCACCGCAAATCGGTCGGTTACCTCAAGCACTTGCCGATTGGTATGAATCGCAGAAGGATACAGGTGAGGGTGGATCGTGGATTACAGACTTGGGCGGAGAGCAGTTTGCTCGGTTGCCTTCGCTTACTTGGGTTCCGGGAGCCTCCATAAAAGTCAATTATTTAGCAGTCGTAGGGGAAGGTGCGCGAGGAACCGCAGACAGAGATGCGCCTGTTGCAGTACAGGCTATGAGTGTTCTGACTGCTGGTATGCAGCTTCAGCGTTCTATTGAGGTGCGCATACCACCACCGGCGTTCGATAGATCCATTGTTGGATATGCGGAGGCTGTAGGAGAAGCGTTGGGCGATGGCCGTGTGGCGGAGGTTCTAACACATCTTGAAGATATGGATGAGGACTTGTACATGCCCATTACGTTGTTGCCGGGGAATAGCCTGAGTAATTCTGACTTTACGGGCTTGATGCAGGCACTGCAAAGGCCTCTTCAGCCCACACTGCACATGGCAGTGTCGCTCAGTGTAGGGGGGGCGCCATCCTTTACACCTGGTGTCAATGCAGATGTCCGTTCCGATCAAAAAGCCAGACGTCCTCAAGGTAGATGAGGTAGAGAAGAGATATGATTACCGTACAGTGTCTAGAACCCGATTCAATGCCTCTCATGATCTCCATAGAGGTGGAGATGCTTCAGCGATTTCGGCTTTATATTTTGAGCGACGTACGTCACGGATCTGGTTCTTCAATTCGTTCGAGCATTCTGTTACACGCTCACGAAGATCCACCTCCAGAAGCACTGTTGGTTGGCGAACTAGATGTCTACGATCCAGGTGCGGGAGATCCCCCTCTATTTAGAATTCGAAAGATGGGCGCCCGTTGTCACATTGATTTGATTCGCCCCAATGTTCGGTCTCGTCTGACAGAGGGGGGAGAGATTCAGCACGGTTCACGTATTGAAGTCATTCTTCAGGACACTCGTCGTATTTTGCTGACCATGCAGATGGAGTCTGATGCATTCAACCGTTCGTCGGCTGTGGGCGGAGGTTCATTGAAGCACAAAGACTCTCCAGCAGTATCTTCGGGCTGGTTTCTGTACAACTCTGTGTTTCAACTCATTACGTTGAACGGTATTGTCATTCGATCTTGGCTAGAGAAGTTTGCTCGTCGCGTTGGAATCCATCCCTATGTTATCGCCATTATTGTGACGGTCGGTTTGGTGATCGGATTGGCTGTGTTCGCAGCGTACAACCGAAATCAAGCGGCTCAGCAGGCGGAAGATCAGGTTGCGCAAATGGAAGATGCTCAGGATGTTCTAGAAGAATCGAGAGCCAATGCGTTGGCCAACGAGATGGCGTGTTTAGAAGAGCGTCAAGCCCTCGCCGGTCGATTGAAAGATATCGCAGAGCAAAAGAAAGTTCTTGCCAAACAAGCACTCAACTTTAGTTTCTCTCAATCTGTCTCTGAAGACATCGGTGGAAAACGAATGGTGTCGAAGCCAACGCTACCATTTGATGAACAATACCGCAAGAATACGTTGAAAGCGGTGACATTTGCGATTGAAACCGTGCAAGCGAATGCTTCTGATATGGACTTTTGTTTGGAGCAAAGCGCGCTTTTGGGTGCCGATTTGCCAAGATACATTTTGACTTGGCATCCAAATCGCGATTTGGTCTGTCCGTTGGAGTATTCCGAGATTGATCAGGGCATCAATCGAATGGGACCATGGGGTCTCAGTACTCGTGTGGCGAAGGAGTTTGGGGCACAAAATTTATCTGCGGGCGGAGAGTCTGGGTCTCAGCAGTTGGCTGAACAACTTGGAGACGTTCGGATGGCGGTTCGCTGGTCTGCTACAACCTTGACGATGGGAATGCGAGAGGTTCAGTTTACTCTGCTAACGTCCGATACCGGAACCCGTCCTGTAGTGGTCCCAAGCCAAATGCATCTGTGGTCTTTGACACTCTGGGATGCGTACAATCGTTTGCCATCTCCTGCAAGCGGCGTCTTAGACAAACCCGTTGGATACTGTGTCGAAGAACTCATTGGTAAAATGCTGAAAAATCCAGAGCCTTCGGTCCCTGGTCAGCCGGTATTGCCAGATTTGACAGCGATTGCCAGCGGAGACAAGCAGATTGCGATTTCCCCATCGGCTAGCTGTCCATGGCCAACCAACGTTTTTGAAACGTCTGCGGAAGCCGCGATTCAATCCGTTGCCAATCTCAGCATCTACGTCGACTTTGAGATGGAGCAGAAGGCGAAGAATTGATTGCTTTCCTGCATTGCTGACCTACATTTCTCTTACACTCAAGTGTAGGAGGCACGATGCTCGGATTTACAGACCCTATTCATGCAGTAGTTATTGGTGGAAATGGCGGAGTTGGTCGAGAGTTTGTTCGTCAACTTCAAGATTCTGGTCAGGTTGAAAACATTGTTGCCACTCATCGCAGTGCTATCCCAGCTGAATACCAGCATCCAAAAGTAACTTGGATTCAGGTTGATGTGCGAGAAGAAGGCACGATTGAGGCACTGGCAAAACACTTGAAAGACACTGGCGTGAAACCCAACCTGGTCATCAACTGCATAGGCATTTTGCACACATCTGAGTTTGGACCAGAAAAGACATGGCGTCACTTGAATGCACAAACCATGCACGATGTCTTTGCGATCAATGCTTTTGCCGTTGGATTATTGGGTAAACATTTGATTCCTTTGATTCCCCGTAAAGGCCGGTCCATCTTTGCTTCGATCTCAGCTCGCGTAGGCAGTATCGCTGACAATCGATTGGGGGGATGGTATTCCTATCGAGCGTCCAAGACGGCCCACAACATGTTCGTGAAGACGCTCTCGATTGAAGCTTGGCGCAAGCATCCTGAACTGGCGATAGTGTCTCTTCACCCAGGTACAGTAGATACTGCACTTTCGGGTCCATTTACGGCGCGATACGACCCGAACAAGCTGTTTACAGCCACTCGGTCTGTCAACGAACTCTCCAGTGTGATCTCCAATCTGACCAGTAAAGATACAGGTGGATTTTTTGCTTGGGACGGGCAATCGATTCCTTTTTGATGGGCTTTAGTCATGTAAATTTCTACAGCAATCGATTGCTTGGAGTGTTTGAAAATGCTGTCACATGTGCAAAGTTTTGAGTATTTATATCAACGGTTTTTTGGACCTCGATTTGATGAATGGTTGCGCTCGAAAATTTTATTGTTGGCACTTCTTGGCTTTGCCGTTCACTTGATATTATGGGCGTTGTATAATTCAGAGTATTCGTCTATTCAAACCAACGATGTACTGTTGTTGCAATCTCCGCTGGCGGCATTGTATACTCCGTTTTCCATTCTGTTGTTCTATGAAGTATATGAACTGATTCGAGCCATACCGTCTTCTTTTTCTGTCGCAGTCGGCAAACAGTTTGAAGTGGTGACACTGCTCATCGTTCGGGATGTGTTCAAAAATTTATCACTGTTTGAACCGTCTGTAGTGGGCGAAAATTATGTGGAGATAGCGCTGATTGTTGCGGAATGTGTGGCGTTTTTATTTTTGTTCTATACCGCATTGCGTTTTCATTCTTATGGTTCAGGGCCAAAGCTCACCACAGTCCAAGAAGCCGATGTCGAACGCTTTATATCTTATAAAAAGGCCATCTCTTTTTTGTTGTTTATCATTTATATTTTGGTCGCGTTGTTCTCTTTTATAGGCTGGGTATACTTGGCTTCCAAAGGTCAAATTGTGGTGTCAAAAGAGATATTCTTCTTGGACTTTTTTACCTTTTTGATTCTGGTTGATATATTTATCCTTCTATTTTCTTATAAACTTTCCCACGACTTCGTGCATCTTGCTAGGAATACAGGGTTTGTTTTATCAACGGTGATTTTGCGTGTTGCAATTAGTTCAAAGGGTTTTCCAGCGGTCGTTTTGTTCATCTTAAGTGGGATTCTGGGACTTGCCATCTTACGGATTACCAACAGGGATTGGAACCCACCGGTTCGATGAGTGCGGGCCCAAGAATGCGATACGTATATACGCTACTTGTATATATGAGGTGGTGCTCAATCCAGTTTTGATAAATCCCCACCGTCTAGAAGAATGTTGATTTGACGGCGATATTGAGGCACCTTAGCCTCCTTGCTGTTTCGATTGTTCTTTTCGAGTTCTCGAACCAATGCAGCGAGGGCAAAAGGGGTGCTCACAGGTTTATCCAATCCATAGGCCCATGCTCTTGCACGAATGGCAGCTCCTTTAATCAGTCCGCCTGCAATTGCAAAATTGGTACCCAACAGTTCATAGTCTACACCCTCGTGCTCTCCCATGATTTTACGCCACAACATTTGTCGTGTTGGAGCATCGGGAATCGGCAGCACGGCATAGTCATCGAAGCGTCGGAAGAATGCCTCATCCAAGTCTTCAATACGGTTAGTGGTCGCTACTAAGATGCCACTGTAGCTATCAAATCGAGTCAAAATATAGGCGACACCTGTACTCAGTCCAGATCCACCCTGATTGCTGCTTCTTTGTCGGAGAAGTGCTTCAGCCTCATCGAGGACTAAAATGGCTCCCGAAGCCTCTGCTACATCAAAGATCTGTCCGATTAGTTTCTCTGTTTCTCCGAGCCACTTACTCAGAACATTGGAGAGGTCTAGTTTCACCAACGGTCGATCGAGTGCTGTAGCGAGAGCCTCCGCCGTCATAGACTTTCCAGTGCCTGGTAGACCAGAGAGAAGCAATCGATATCCAACTTGTCTATCTGTAAATCCCGGTAGTTTTGGAAGTACGTTCAATCGATAGTCTGCATGTTTTCGAGCCTGTTCCAACTGAAACTGAACACTACTTGGAAGGATCAGGTCTTCCCATTGTGTGTTGCACCGTTTGGGTTCGGCAATTGAAGAATCGGGAACGCCACAAATGTCTCGTTCTTCTTCTCCAGCGTTTGTAGAGAGGAGGGATTTTGAAATGACTTCGTCGAGCACCACCTGTTCTCGCCGTACGTGTGGTGTGGGCTCAATCCATTGTAATGTGGCTCCGATAGCATCTGCCGTATGACGAATGAAGGTGGGGTCTGGCATCATCAATATACGGGGTGCATTTGCGTGTTGAGTCCGGGTGAGAATACTGTGTAGGATGTCTGCATTCGCTGGGTTGTGCATGGCAAAACCATCTACAACAGCGAGTCCAAATGTACAAATGTGGACAGCGATCATACCGCATAGCCGTTCAATATCCGCGTCACTTCCCTTTTGAGCCACCAGATGATGCGTACGCACATCTTTGGAGCGGTTTCCGCAATGGTGTAATAGCCGCTCTTTTGAGGCAGAGTGTATGATTTCCCAGGTTTGTTTTTTCGGTGTGAAGGTAGGGCTTGTAGGTAAACCAAGTGCTGGGGAGAGCCCAATGCAGACTCTGCCGCAATACGTTAGTCGAAGCGCTGAAGGACCTGGTGTCACAGGGTCTTGAATT
>CALDQI010000795.1:0-16558 GCA_937911635.1 uncultured Pseudomonadota bacterium
CCACCCCAATCGTGCACGACGAGAACAATGTTTTGTAAATCCAGATGTTCTACAAGGTTGCATAGATTGTCAATGTGTTGAGCCAATCGATAGTCCCAATCTTGTGGCTTATCTGACAGTCCGCAACCGATGTGATCAGGAACCACCACACGATACTCATCGGCAAAAGATTGTATCAGCTGACGCCAATAAAAGGACCATGTCGGATTGCCATGAACGGCAAGCATCACTGGTTGTGAATCCATTCCCGATGCACCTTCATCCAAGTAGTGAAGTCGTCCACCATCGACATCCAAGTAAGAACCTGTATACGGATACAATTCATGTGCTGTCATCACCACTCCACTCCCATCATCATTACATTGAGTCCACTTCCAATTCCCATAAGACCAACCCTATCACCCTTTTTCACTCGTCCCTTTTGTACCAATGACGACAGAGACAACGGCACACCACAAGCGCCTACGTTTCCATTGTCAATGTAGAGTCTAATGGCCCGATTGGGTGGTAACTTAAGCGCCTGAAGTACCGCGTCATGATTGGCTGCACCAACTTGGTGCAGGGCATATTCCTTGACTACATCCGGTGTCAGAGGCAACATAGGGTTCACATCTGCCCAAGTACGCTGAGCAAGAGCCACACCCTCACTCAATAATTTGGTGGGATTGGTGGTCATTTTGGTTGCCGTACCCACACACAGTCCATGCCACTGAGTCGCCGCTCTTGAAATCCCGCCCAGCAACTTGTGTCCAGTCGTAGAGAAGCTCTTTGAGGTTAAAATCATTGCCACACCGGCTGATCCTAGCGTTAACGTAGCGAGGTTGTCTTTAAATTCCTGCATACCGGCATTCGGGTCCTGCAAGCGTTCGATTGTTGCTTCGGTAGGCTCACGAGAGGATTCTCCCGCAACCACAATCCCAACGTCTATTCGTCCCAGCTCAATCTGATCGGCGATGACCGTTATCCCACTTAGGAATCCCAAACAGGCGTTCCCGATATCGTAGTTGTGTGCAGTCGTGGGAAGTCCAATTTTTCCGTGAACAATTGCAGCAACCGATGGCTCAATATAATCTTTGCACACCGAACAAGATACGAGTGCCCCTACTTGAGACTTTGAGATGCTCGATTCTTTCAATGCTTTATCGGCGGCCATGACTGCGACGTCTGAGGGCTTGGTACCAACCGGCCAAAATCGCCGTTCACGAATACCCGTCACTGCCTGTAACCAGCCAGGTTTCAATCCTAGTTTTCGATACAAGGGAGCGATATCGGTTTCGATCGACTGCGTCCGGACCTCAATATTGGGTCGCACATGCACCAGAGACTCAATGTAGACATTTTGATACAACATGTGGACCGTCTATTCGATCCGCCCCAAATTTTCAAGGTCTGTTGGGTGAATGTTGAGTGTCAACCATTCACTGGTATACCCCAAATCTCGACTGGTTCTGCCACACCTTTGACAGAATGAACCCCAAATGACTGTAAGTATTCACCGTAACTCTGTGCTACATCTTTTGACACAGTCAACTGAGTCCCCAAAGACTTGCACATACTCTCCAATCTAGACGTCAAGTTCACCGCCGGACCCATCACAGTGAAGTCTAGACGCGTTTCGGTACCGATGTTGCCATACAATACACTGCCTAGATGACAGCCGAATCCCACCGATAACGGAAGGTTCAACTGACGCCCGAGTTCTTCGACTTTGATGACAGATTGCAGTGCGCTTTGAATCATATTCTCAGACACCTGTTCGTCCGAAACCTCAGAGCACCTTGGAAAAACAACCAATAAAGCATCTCCAATGAACTTCAAAATCTCCCCATTCCTAGGATTGATTTCCTCTTCAATTATTTGAAAGATATCGTTCATGACTGTAACGACACCTTTAGCACCCAGTTTTTCAGACATCGCGGTAAACCCCCGAACATCACAGAACATGATACCCGCGTCAAGCGTATCTTGACTTCCTCGATGAATACTTCCAGTGAGAACATTCTCAGCCGTTCTTACGCCCAAGTATGTCTCGGCAAGAGCACTGGCGACATCGGTTTGATAGGCGCCATACAAGCAAAGTGCAAACATAGGTAAAAGACTTTCAACTTTACTTTCTAGATCGGCATAGAAACCGTCTGTACCTTTTGTGGCAATCGAAAACAACTGTGCAGCCCCATTGGGCAACAGCATCGTGGCACTTGCATAGTCTGTGTAGCCCTCCACTTGCAGTTCGCGAAGTCGCTCATACTCTACTTCACCAACAAGGGACATCCGATGGGCCGCATTGGTTCTGTTCAGTACCGGAGCAAAAGGTGTCGTAGTAAGATAATCCGCCTGTGTTTGAATACGCTGCTCCAAGGCTTCATGCGTAATGTAGAGCGTGCTGAGTTCATTATCCACATAGTTCAGTAAGATGGTGGCATATCTTGGATGCCTCAAACCGCTGTATTTGTTCATTGGGATCTGAAGCCGATCAACAGGTATACCTTGTGCGTTTAAAATACTAACGAAAGAACGCAGCAAATACGTATAATCTTGCGTTTCTATTGTCTTGGATAGACCATCGAATAAAACATTGATCATAGAATCACCCCTACTAGTATCTAGATATAGCACCTCTTCTAAACGGTGTAATGTGACAAAATAATCTCATCAACCATCACACCTTGTATGTTAAATCAATTACCCAATCGGAGTAGATATTAGGGAGAATACCATGCACGCCATCCAAACACTCTTTTCACAGGGACAGTTGCTGTTTGTACAAGGACAATTCGACGAGGCCTTTGTCGCTTTTGAACAATGTACGCAGATCATGCCAACATTGTCTGCAGCATGGGAAAATATGGCAGTATGCCTCGCCAATCGAGGACTCGGCAAATCAGAGATCCAAGCGACCCTTCTTCAAAAGGCACCCAACACCATCCATGACTCTATTTTAGCGAAAATAAACACCCTAATCATTCCGAAAGATTCAAAGAATCAAGCAAACGCAATGACATATCTTCAACTTCTTCAGCAAGAGAGATTGCAAGAAGCCGTTGAAGTCTTTGATAAAGCATGGAACTCCGGTCAGACCACTGACGATCATGCCGTGCAGTTTCTTAGAGGACTCTTCATTGCCCATGAACATTCAGCGAAGAAACAAGGACAACTGTACTTGCCGAAATTGTTAAACACATGGAAAGACCACACCGCTATCAAACACTGTATGGACGTAACCAGTGCACGCACACAAAAGCTCATCCTTCGACATCAGCAGGCAAACTCTAAGGCTACTCCTGAAGAAATTGAGTTGCTAGAGACCTTAGGACTTGTACATTACACCTATACAAACTATGAACATGCCGCGTTCATCTTTAAAACTCTTTGTGCGCTCTCTCCCGACTTTTCAAAACTCGATGAGTACCGCAAACACCTCTCTACTTGCTACAGTTTAAACGCTCAGTACAAAGAAGCCCTCGAAATGGATGAAGACAACTGTACGGCATGGGAGCGGTTCGATTCCACTCACCCAAAAGCCTTTCGAGCACAAGCCTTAAAAGTACATCGATCGGCTGAACGAATCAAACGTGTCGCTTTATCCTACTGGCCCGCGGGATTTTTGTATGACCAAACGGAAGAAGTCACCATCGCAAAACTCAGTCAGGTCTACGTGTGCGGACATGACCCAATGATCTTTGATCAAGATTTTGTCTACGCTGGAAATCGGGGAACATTTCGATTTGCCCCTCCGAACCCAGACACTCCGCACAAACATTCCGAAGGTATCGTGGTATACGCAACCAATCCGAACAACTATTACCATCTCCTGATTGAATTCTCGGCCAAGTTACTGGCTGCTGATCGAATGCTGCCGGTAAACGTGCCTGTATACATTCCGACTAGTAACCCCTTATTGGTTCAACATATGCTCGGCCTGCTTGACATCAAACGAACCATTGAAACCTTCTCCGTCTACGACACCTTGGCATTTGACACCTTGTATACCGTAGACGTGACGCGACCTGGTCACTACTCAGAAGCGCCCGCCAACGTTTGGGATTGCTATTTAACACACGGCTCCTCTCTCACGCGAATGGCCTCTCGGTTTTTAAAGACTGTAGAACTGGGTACAGATCGTCCTCGCACATTCATCTATTCTAAACGTATGGGTGGAGCGAGATCTTTCATGGATCCAGACAACTTAATCGAACCGATGTTGCAGACTTGGGCACAGTCACGCAATTTAGAGTTCATTGTCTTTGAAGGAACATCTCCTATCAAAGAACAAATCGAACTGTTTCAATCCTGCAAAGTCCTCTTTGGCATTCATGGTGCTGGGTTTACCAACCTTTTGTTTACACAACCAGACTGTGTAATGATTGAAATCCCGATCCACGGCAACTGCAACCCTCTGTTTCAAGAATTATCGGCACTGATGAATCGTCAGCATATCGTGTGTGATGTCAGCTGCGAATACCAAGGTACGTTAACGGTGACACAAGATACGATTTCCAAACTGAAACACACGCTCACTCAGGCTGTGAACTGAGCTTCATATAGCGATGGGCTTTTTCTCGCATCGGTTCATGTGGACGACCCATATGCTCAAGCAGTTTCGAGGCACTAAGTAAAATGTGACCTTGTACGTATCGACGCTGAGGGTGTTCATTTGGCCAATGCTCATCGCTCTCAAGCGGCATCGCTTTCCACAACCGTTCCCAGACTTCATGAGCCTCCCACCAGTAGTGGTGCTCATACAAGTCCCAACCATAATCCCAGCATTGTGACAATGAAATCTCTGGCATCAGATGCTCTGAAGATCGTTCTGGATGTTCTTGAAGTCCTGGCACAAACCGATAAGTGGGAAGTGCTATCGATGGGAGACGACGCACGGGCATCTCTACAGGTGGCGTAATCGGGATTTTTCGACGCAACATCTCAAAAGCAAATGGAGTTTAATCCACCTGGTGTACCGTATCCACCGAAAGGAAGACTACTAAACTGTTCACACCACACGTCTGGGTCATCATTGGCTTCTGGTGTTGAATAATTGGCTCCAACCCCCATGCTGCTGCCTTCATCAGAGAACCCGGCAGTGTAATCAAATCGATCCAAGAACATATAATCAGATGAACGGATAATGACTTCATCAGCCGTATTCGACAACGCAAACTTGTTGCCGAACGTTCCATATTCGAAGGTTGCGTTGCAGTTCACGCCACCGTTGTTCCAGTAATCTTCGTGTGAGCAAATGACCACATACCCATTTGGCTCAATGATCATTGAACCCAGCGATACTTCATCTACAACGTAGGCATCCACTCCATTGTCCTCTAGACGCAGCTCAAACAAATCGATCCACCAATTGGTTAAGTTTCGAATCTCGACCCACTCCGACATCGCTTCTTCACTTTGTGGATTGATCATGATCTCATTGATGACAACATCTCCGTATATCGGCAAATATGGGTTGTCCGGAGATAGCCCCCTTCCCGGACTGTCATCCGGTTCATTGGCTGGCTCCTGACTCGGTTCCGAGCTCGGCTCCCTTCCAGGTTCATTGGCTGGTTCCTGACTTGGTTCAGTACTCGCTTCAGAACTGGGTTCAGACGCAGGTTCGACACTGGGCTCACCACTCGGTTCTCCATCGATCTGGGTACCAGTATCCTCAGTCGGTTTCTCACGAATGCTGAAAAACCGATTTTCCGAACAGCCTAAAAATGCGATGAGTATCCCCCATCCAAGCATGAAACCCCCAAATAGACACGACTTACTATACCATGTTCTGCTTAAAACCCCACGCACTTTTCGAGTGGTTCATGCAATAAACGGGATATGGAGGCTTACTTGGTAAACTTCAAATCGGCAATGATCGCAACATCGTCTTTAATAAGGTTGTCAGCCTTTCCCGCGTACTCAATCCCCCATAGTTTTCGATTGATCTTAAACTCCGCTTTGAGACCATATGGTTCGGACTTGGCAAGTGTAGCATCGAAGGAGATTTCCTTCTGCACACCGCGCATGTCGAATATCCCAGTAATGGTATTGCCTTCTATCTTTGTGCTTTTGAAGGATGCGGTTGGATGTTGCTCAACAAAGAAGAAGTCCTGTGCCTTGAGATGAGAGACGAACTTAGTAGAACCAGGAAAATCGTCTGCATAGACCGATGTCATATCTATTTCAAGGTTTACCGAGTTTATGGAACCGTCCTCTCCAAGTGTGGCTCCTCCTGTGACTGTCTTAAACCCACCTTTGTGATCGACCGTCACCTTCGCACCAATAAACTCTACCGTAGAGTCCTCAGAAAGTCGCATGCCATTAATGACCGGCTGAGCAGGCTCTATCTTTGCTCCAGGTGGTGGCATCTTGACCAATTTCTTATTTGCTAAGGGAGATGGCTTGACAGATTTTTTAACCTCTGCAGTCACATCTTTTACTTCAGCCGCAGGTTTTGTATCGATTTCACTTTGGCAGGCCATAAATAGCCCTAAACTTAATATTAACATTGTCTACTCCTAACGTATGACACCTTATCTCATTCTCAGCACGTATACAGTACGATGACAAAGACTGTTTGATGCGATAGAGTTTATCTATACCGAAATTGTCCCTTGTCAAATAACGATACACTTCATCTATGCAAACGATCGCCCCTCCGCCATCCACAATTTTATTGTGCACCTTAAACGCAAAATACATTCACGCAGCGTTTGGTTTGCGATATTTGAAAGCCAATATGGGATCTCTCGAAGAGCATACGAACATCCACGAGTTTACGATCCACGATGATCCGATTCAGATGCTGGAGTGGATCTTGCTGGCTCAACCTAAAATAGTGGGATTTGGAATCTATATTTGGAACGTAGATCAAACGATCAAACTGATCTCTCTACTCAAGGTAGCCCGCCCTGACATCACAATAATTATTGGTGGTCCTGAAGTCAGCCACGAGTGGAAGGGGCAACGCATCGTCGAATTGGCTGATTACTTGGTCACCGGTGAAGGAGAGGTCACGTTACCCAAATTGTGTAGTGAAATCTTGGCAACCGATGGGAATGCTCCACCCACAAAAAAGATTTGGTTTGGAGAATTGCCCGTCGTCACAGATCTTGTATTGCCCTACCATTTATACACAGATCACGATGTACAAAGTCGCATCATGTATGTCGAGGCCTCACGTGGGTGCCCCTTCAAATGTCAGTTCTGCCTCAGCTCAATCGATAAAAAGGTGCGGAACTTTGATTTAGATACCCTCTTCGCTGCATTTGACGATTTAATCGTTCGCGGCGCAAAACAATTCAAGTTTGTAGATAGAACCTTCAATCTCAAAGTAGCAACCAGCATCGCGATTCTAGAGTACTTTCTGGATAAATTGACCACCGTGCCAGATCTATTTTTGCATTTTGAGATGATACCCGATCGATTTCCCGTTCAGCTTCGACAGTATGTCGTTCAATTTCCAAAAGGACAGATTCAATTTGAAATTGGAATTCAAACGTTCAATCCCGAGGTCGCTGGACGTATACAGCGCCGGCAAAACTATGAAGCACTTGAAGACAATCTTCAGTTCTTACATGAAACAGGCGTTCACCTTCACACTGATCTGATCATCGGACTACCTGGGGAAGATATGTCCTCTTTTGCAAGTGGATTTGACTATCTCATCTCTCTAGGGGCTCAAGAGATACAGGTCGGTATTTTAAAACGATTGAACGGAGCCCCAATCGCCATCCATACCAACGATTGGAAACACGTCTATTCACCGGTACCTCCATATGAGATCTTGGAAACTTTGGTTCTATCCTTTGAAGAGTTGGCTAGGCTTAGACGATTTGCCAGGTACTGGAATATCATTGGAAACAGCGGACGATTCTTCCACTTTCTGAATCTCATCAAAGAGCAATCTTCTCCCTTCTACGAATTTCTTTCCTTATCCGACTGGCTTTTTTCTACAACTGGTCGAACACACAAGATCTCCTACAACAACATGCTTGAATACCTAAGAACATACTGGTACTCTAAACATAGTGAAACCATTCTCCCTCTGCTAATTGCAGACTATCAACGAAGTACAGGTAAGAATCATACCCCTCGGTTTCTGCAAGAACAAACCTCCTCGCTGAAAAAGGGCAAGACAAAAAAATCGCTCACCTCTCGTCAAACAAGGCATCACACAATTTGAACCCGTTCGTGCAATCTGTTCAAACAAATCCATTGGAGATTTCTATGAGTGTTCTAGATACACCTTCTACCTACACAAACTGTCCCCCACAATTGACGGATAAGATTCGCGAACTGGACTATGAAAGAACACACTCCGGTATTGAAACGACTCCAGATGAGACTTCGGAAGTGATTGAGTCTCTCTTTGAGCATCTCGGACGATTGTGGATGGCAGAACTTTGGCATGCCATTGAAACAAAAACGTTAACGATTCAAGATTGTGATACCATCTTGCTTGCGATCATTGACAATCTATCCCAGCCCTCTCGTCCCCTGACGACTGGACGTTGGGTCTCCTTTTCTCGTCAAATCAACACTATCTTCAAAGAGCATCAACTATCGTCCTTTGTTGAAGGTCTGGATACGATTGATTGGGGTCGAGACAATGAGTTGATAGAACGAATCATGGAGTTCAGAAATAGATTTGCTCACGGTAGTTTTGAGGCGCCAGTCGATTTGATCAATGCAGGGTATAATGATGTCAATGCCCTTATCCAACAAGTACCTGGTTTATGGAAACAACAATGGCATGTACTGACAACCGTTGGATGGAGAACAATTACAGAAAACGGTCTGCAGGATAGTGTCTATACGTCTGAAAGCAATGGTGTTGATCTCGTGATTGAAAAAAAAGGTGCGTTCATGAGCCTGACACCCTTTTTCACCCATTCAAACGATGGTGCAACCATCCATCTTCCCATGTGGAAACCAATCACCGTTACAGAAGGTTTACAGCAAGAACAAATTACTGTCTGGCATCAAAAATATCGTAAAGAATATGCTGGGTTGATCAATCGTTCCGATATCATCAAGACTCGGTCATGCTCAAATATCCCAGAAGCGGTTTGGCAAGACATCGTCTCACCACTCCTCAAACCCAATCATCAAACAACGTTACTCGTTGGACATCCAGGAACAGGCGTTTCAGATATTTTACCATCTGTCTTACGTCACAGTCAACAAGATACATCTGAAACGCAATGGATGTTTTGGGATGTGAAACCATTTGATTTGACTCAGTCAGCAGGCTGCTTTGTACGGGCGTTAGCAGAGACGTTACAAAGCGGAGTATTTACCGACAAGGACGGTAATAAGACTAAGCGATACAAGGATTTAAAAGAGTTGTCCAAACAAATAAATAGTTTGGGTACCCTGTTAAGCAATAGTAATCTGGTCATTGTCATCGATGGATTACAGTACGCTCATCTCTCATATCGTTTTGAACCACATACGATGATTGATGTATGCAACTGGTTGACGGAACTAAACGCCAGTCTCATATTGATTCACCATCCCGCTGAGAACAAAACGCCTATTTTCTTCACTTCACAGGTCAACTGGCCCATACACAACATCATCGATCAAAGAGATCTTGATAACGCATACAAATGGTTGCAAGTAGAAGAGACCCCTCTATATCAAAATGTGTTGAATACATTACACGACAAACCAAATAGTTCCCTATTTGAAATTTGCGATGCGTTGGATGCTGATGACCCCACAGCACCTGTATTTGAACCAGAGATTGAATACGCTTTGTGGCACTTGCGTCCACTACTTTCAACGAATACAGAAGTCGTACAAATCGAAGGACAAAATCAACTTTCTACCCCAGAGTCCATACGTACATGGTCTACTTTTAGCAATGAGGTAACCCAATAATGTTTTTTACCAAATGGAACGATTCGCTGAGCCAAACAGATAAAGACAAACTCAAAAAGTTTACCGATACTCAAAGTGCAACCTTGAACACACCCTGTGCAAACTTTATCCAAACCACTGTACAAAATTTTAGTACCGGTCTCCAGAATGAACAAGCACTGACTGTCGATGAAGTAACACAATTAGAGAAGGAACTGGACCCTATCTATGTATGGAGGTCCGCCCATCTTCAAGCGCATCTAAAAGATCTTCCGTATCCTCTCTCTCGCAAGGCGATTGACTTTATACAACAACGATTCAGAATGGAAGAGGGTGAGGAGTTCCCTCAGTTCCCTTATCTTTTAACAGCCACGGTGTCTCTGATGGTGAGACAATGGGCGATATGTTCCATCCAAGCCTATATCACAGTATTCAAAGGCAATGACCCAACGATGAACACACTGATTGTACAAACGTTACGTCAACCTACGGACAATCAGTGGTGGAGTTTAGTGCGCAGTTTGACTCAATGGATGATGGGAAAAACGAAAAAATCTAAGGGAAACAAAAATATCTTGGACAAGCACCCAATCTCTCATTTCGTACTTGAAATGCACAACTCTATCAAAAGGAAAATCAACCTCAGTCCACTGGAAAAGTCGCACGAAATTTCAACTTACGCAAAGAAGCCCTTATCCAAACTCACGACTGTTGAACAAAGCATTAAGCACCTTTTAGATTTTAGAAATGCTTTGATTCACGCCTTAAAAATCGATGATGATGACGTCGACAAAGCGAGTATCGTCCTGGAAAGTGTTCTAGAAGCAACGCTATCACTAAATCGTTTCCATCTCGCCACCAAAATAGGTCTAGACGAGTATTTGCTACAAGGTCTTTTTCCAAAATTGGTTGAATCTCCCAACTGGACCAGCAATATAGAAGATAAAGAGTTGGTGTTACTTATGGACGAACAAACATATTTGTGCACCATCTCTCCATTGATGTCTCTTGCTCAGGACATAGACAGCCTCGATGTCGAACAGGAAATATTTTTCATCAATGCAGGTTCGTTGAATCTTTTAAAGTATGTTGGATTTGTCAATGGTGAGCACAAAGATGGAAAGTCATTGGGAGCTTATGACCAATTCAAAAAATACATCGCAAGTATCCCTGTACCACAAGGGGCCACCGATCGCCCTTTGATTGATTTCAGTGATTTTGTTACAGACAAAACCAAGAACTTCGTTGGAAGAACGGATGTCCTTGACGAGATTCACGAATGCGTTTCCACACGAGGTGGACACTATTGCTTCTTGCAAGCCCTAGCTGGAATGGGAAAGAGTGCCATCATGGCGCGTTTATTACAGCTACACCCTTATCGAACTGATGATAATAAAAAGACCGACGGTGATATTTGGCTGTACCACTATTGCATGCAAAATGATGGTAGGGACCAAGCCATTACGGCTTTACGTTCGTTAATTACGCAAATGCAATTTGCCAAAGACGGTAACGAAGGAAAACGACCGTCGATGAAAGTGGATGACTTAAAAGAAGAATTCCAGGGTCTACTCAACACCTCCCAAAAGACATTAGAAAATCGAGGGGGTAGCAAAATTGTCGTCGTGATCGATGCGTTGGATGAAGCCTCTTTCATGGGAGATGACAGCATACCAAGTTGCATCCCAGAATACATTGCAGACCATGTGGTCTTCATCTGTTCATACAGAGTGGATGCCAATTGCACAAACACAAGGGTTCAAAATCATTTGCAACACCTCCCAAAAGAGAAGGTCTATACATTTGAAAACGCAAAACCGTTGCGAGGGCTTGATAAGAACAATGTGTACACCTTCATTAACTTACTATCGGATGGTGAAGAGATACAGGAAAGTACACTGGAGCATATATGGAAGGCTGCCAGCCAAGATTTAACTGATGCTGCTGACCCATTTTATCTTCGGTTTATTGCGGATGGTGTTGAAAAGAATCAATACTTTTTGAAGCATCCAGAAACGATTCCCACCTCTCTGAATGGTGCTTTTGAGAAAATGTGGCTCTCACTGCCGTCAGATCGAAACTTTTTGGCGCACAGACTGTTGGTCACACTCGGAATCATGAGAGATCTCGGCGATGATGAATTATTTGCAGAACTGTTTAACAGACAGTTCCCGGGTGAATCATTTACGGTCGAAGATATCGCTGCCATCCGTCGTCCAATTGGAAAATTATTGAGTTATGATGGCGACCGATATGGTTTGTTTCATGACCGATTCAAATACTTCCTAGTGGGTGAACAACCGGACCCTATTGAACAAGCCCTGCAAACCAAACAACCGTAAATTGAATGTTAACCCCCAATTTTACGACGGAATTTCTGAACGATGGAGTTGATCTCTTCAATCTTAAGTACAACACCAGTGAAATGCCGCCAAAGATCCCAATACCGGTCAGGACAACAATAAAGGAATCATAGACTACCCCAGCACCCAAAACACCTGAGAGAACCAATTCTCTCAACAATCCGAAGGCCTTTGATCAAAGTGTACCAATCGACGAATACATAACACTGAGCAATAAAGAGCGTTTTTGACCACTCATGTAAACCTCCACGTGTAATGGATAATGGATGTATATATCAAACCATTGACCCGTTGACGGTACAAATATGATGTTTGAGACGAAAAATTACAGTCGGGTTGCTCAAGTGGTCAGGCAACCATAGATAGAGAGCATGACTCTACATGCAATCTCAGACTTCGACACCATCGAGTATACATATAACAACACCACGCGAACTGTTTACCACGGTGGGGATGCGAATCACCCCCTCGTCTTTCTCCTGCATGAAATCCCCAATCCAACACCACAGGTATTTGCTCTGGGTCGAAGGTTAATGTCCGCCGGATACTGTGTACACATCCCTGTCTTTTTTGGAAAGCCAAATCGACCATACTCGACTGGTCCGGCAATTGCTGAGTTGGGATTGGGATGTATCCGTAAAGCCTTCTCGGTCTTTGCTAGCAATGCGAGTTCTCCTGCCGTCGATTGGCTCAGAGGACTCTGCATTGACCGAATGAAGCACCTCTCACAGTCAAAAGTTGGAATGATTGGAATGTGCTTTACTGGAAATTTTGCACTGGGATTGTGCGCCGAGGATTGGATGCATGCACCAATTTTATCACAACCGAGTCTACCCTATCCTTTAACGAAGGCACACAAACGTGGATTGCATGTCTCGCCAAAGACATTGTCAAAAGCCAAGGAGAACCCAGATCTCGAAATACTAGGGTTGCGATTTTCAGAAGACTGGATGTGCCCAAGAGAGCGATTTCAGGAACTGCAAGACCATTTCGGAGATCGATTTAAGAGTGTAGAAATCGATTCTCGCCCATCCAACCCACACGGCATACGCAGCAGTGCGCACTCCGTGTTGACACTTGATTTTATCGATAAACAAGGGCATCCGACCCGTGACGCGTTGGATAGAGTGGTAGCCTTTTTAGACCATAGACTACGCTAATATCTTCCAACTACGCCACTTGAAGTTGTGCAACAAAGGTCTCTGCCAAATCGATGGGAGGCTGACCATCAAGTTTCGCATCCAGCGTCGCTTGTTGTAGGACCTGTTGCAAAGCATCCCACTGAGCAATTCGAATGTCCTTGCGTTCTCCTTCTGTAAGTCGATCCATGAGGTGATTATGGATATCCCATGCCAATTGCGCATGTTCAGTTTCATCCCGTGCTATCACTTTCATTGCGGCACGTACACGTGAGTCTGTCGCATGACGGGTTTGATACTGGGCCTTAAGTGCCGAGAACGCTTCAAAAATACAGCCTTCCACTGCATTGTCGAGAGTCAATTCAAACAAAGAACGCTGAGTCGGTTTTCCAAAATCCAAAGATGGTAAATCACAGCCTTCATCTCCTGCCAATTTGGCCATCATTCTAGCATGATGCACTTCTTCTACCGCGGCCTTCAAACACCGTCTTTGAAGAGAGATTGATACATTATGATGCACGAGTTCTGCTCGAAGTTGTAAGAAGGCTCCGACCGAGGAAGCCTCTGCATGATATGCTCGAACGAAATACCGCGCCAACTCCGAGTGCCCGGTCGCCTGTGTAAGTTTAGCAATGTCCGCATGACCTCGACCTTCAACCGCACAGACAGTATAGTCACAAGTCACAGGGTGATTGCCATCCATATCGGGCCCTAAGTAATCGCAAGCGCAAAGATAATCGTAATAGATACCGGCCTGCTCGGTACACAAAGAAGCGCAGGACTCTTCGGTCAGTTGTCCCTCAGCATCTAGATACCCCGAAAAGGTAGCCTCATCCAATGTCGACGTGATGCTATCTAGACCACACATATCCTCATCAACATAGCATTCGTAAGAAAACAAGGCATCAGAAGTGACCACCGTATCAGAGGTGTCTTTCGTAGTCGCCGTATCCTCTTTTTCACCACAAGCGATGAGGATACTGGTAAATAAAAATTGAATCGGTTGCATAAGGGGCTCCTTGTGTTCCGTACAACCCACTATACACAATTCTTTACAGCTGTCCAATACACTAGTGTATTGTCATAACAACAATAACAATCACGAACTTATTTATATGTAATCGGGGAACAATCCCCTAATATGAACACTCGAATAACTCCCAACACAATTTACTAGTTGAGTAGAATGTTCCTACTTGTTACTTCCACTCATATGTACCAGTAATAAGGAAATTGAATATGTCCGACACCTTTTCAGAATTTCACGCACACATTTACTTCACTCAAGAAACACAATCACATGCTGAGAAATTATATGAACGGATTGGTATAGAACTCCCAACAGTGAATCAAGGTAAATTTCACCTACGTCCTGTGGGGCCACATCCTTCTTGGATGTTTACGATGGTATATGACAACACAATATTTAAAATGGTCACATTGTGGCTCATGGAAAACTTAGACGGGTTGTCTGCGTTGGTGCATCCTATGTCTGGTGACGATATTCGGGATCACACCAAGCATGCTATATGGTTTGGTAAGCAACTAGAACTCAATATGGATAAACTGTGATTCAATGCCTCTTGAATCCGGCATGCCCCTATAATTAAAGCAATCCGAACCAAGCCAGTAGAGTTTTCAGCAACACTTCAGTCTCTCCACTCCTAGAAGATTGGAACCATCAACATCAAATCCAAATGAATCGATACTCATCATCGCAATACGGAAGGTGATACTTCACCTCTCAATATTCAAAGGTCGGGCAGACTTATTTCCGATTCCAATGTGCAAAATGAATGGTGTATCCGCAATCTACAATCTTTCGTTGTTCGTGTTGCAGTCGATAATTCGCTCGAATGGTCTCGACGATTTCATCTCTAGACTCTGGTTGATACAAGATCAAGTCAAATGAATGAGGTCTCAGAACCTCCAACGGGATGGCAATTAGATCTTTCAGATTGGCGTTGGTCTCTAAGGATACATAAGAGTATCCATGTTGAGGGGTCAAATGAATGGTACAGTACCGATCACCTTGAATGGCATTCATGGAATATCCACACGGAGAAAATACAAAATCATCAATCTTCCATCCATCGAGGTAATCAGACAGTCGCAATTTTTCGCGAATGGCATCGGTTGACAACCCTGACTGCGAAAAGTATCGAGAAGAGCTTTCATCAATCGAATACATCAACAGTTCATATGTGCGATATGTGGAAGACGGCTGATACCGACGTTCCAAGTGATACAATTCTGTATAATGACTGTCTTTATCGCCAAATTCAATCTGTACCCCACCGACTTTGTCTCGAAGTTTTGCGACATCATCGGCAAAATTACTGTGCTGCATTTCGGAATACAGTTCGTTTTTTCTTTGAAATAAAATCTGGGCCACTTGGGCATTATCCACTCTATCTAGAAAATACAGTATCGATTCGACCAGCTTTGTTTGCCCACATGTAATGAGTAAGAAATGGTCACTCCAGACAAAGAGCGAAGACTCCGATAGTAAATAGGCATCACACGACTCATTGCGTATCGTTGAGAGTATGGTTGCCGAACAAGCATGGATTACACCACGCCAGAAATCATCCCCAAGTCCACGTAGGTCTAGACTGCCATCGTTCATGATGACTTCACACTTCTTTTCAGACCCTTCGAAAACCGTGAACATCACAGCCCCCCACCACCATCAATACCAAAGAGGATGTCGAAATTTCTAACCGACTCTTTTTTAAAAATCAATATACCTATTTTATTGGTCATCTACAATGTGGATTCTCATATCCATGGTTTCATAAATTCGTTTGCCATCCACCCACAACGAAGCGTTGGCCCGAGCAAAAATGCCAACGTCATCTTTCCCCACTTCCAAGATGTCCATTGTAGTGGTGATCACCTTATTTTCTGGAACAACCTGTCCTCTGTATCTCCACTGCATAGACTGCTTGAGACCCAAACAGGTAAAACGCGGCTTGGTATAGTCTTTACCGAGATCTTGCTCTATCATGTACCATTGCAGAACTTGAATCATCGCTTCAATACCGAGTGATCCAGGCTGAACAGGATCTTGAAAGAAATGCGCTTTGAAGAACCATTCTCCTGGGTCCACATCCTTTTCGGCTCGAATCCAGCCTAGACCATTCGAACCACCCGTTGGAATATAGCCGGTGATGCGATCAATCATACACAGCATGGGGTCTGCCA
>CALDQI010000796.1:0-3429 GCA_937911635.1 uncultured Pseudomonadota bacterium
TGCAGTGGACAAAACACCCGCCGATGGAGTTACGGGAATGAATACGATTCAAAGCGCTGTCACCATGCCAGTCAACAGTATGAAGGTGGCGCATTGCCAGCAGGACACTTCTCCGATTGCCAAACCCCAGATGGAGTATTTGATATGACTGGAAACCTATGGGAATGGAACGCTTCAGGTGTTCTACGTGGGGGAAACTGGAACTTTTCAGAGGGATTGGGACAGTGTCGTTCAATGGCAAGACCAGCCCCACACATCCACAATGATGAAATTGGACTCCGGTGTTGTGCTACTATAAAAGAAGCACAAGCACTACTGAACCGCTCGGAGAACTCACCATGATCTTTTCTGCATCTTTCATCCCCTTCCAGGTACTGCTCATCGGATGTACTGACGAACCCGAATACGACTTGTCACAAATACCTGTCGCTGAAGAAGCGCCTGTACCCACGGAGGACAACAAAACCCCACCCAAAGGACCCGACAATCGATCGGTCGAAGAAGCCCCACTTGGCGACGAGGTTGAAGATATAGCCAACAATCAGTGTGCTCCCCCCTATGAACAAACTACGGCACTCACACCTGAAAACTCAGTGACGGCTTCCATCTCTCTAGATTCCAAAGCGCTGGGCGAGGATCTAATGATCGATTTTATTCAAAGCGAACACGGTGAACTGAAATATGGCGTGACGTGTCGAGGTACAGAATTCTCCTTTCAAATCCCAAAGATGATGGGAAGCGTTCGCGTCGCCGTGTTCATAGATAAAGACCGTAATGGACCATCAAAAGAAGATATCCAAGGGGTTACTGATTCCTTCACGGTCACAGATCAGCCTATCACCATTCCACCCGTTGAGTGGAGTACAGATCCGCTCAGTTATTACAATTTTGATTCAAAAGAAAACCCACCTACAAACCCTATTAACGACGGACTGTCCGGAGAAGTAGAGTGAGGCTCCTCTCTCTTTTGATCGGGTGCAACTCTCCTGCTACTGACGCTGTCACTCCTTCGACTGGGCATCTGGATAGAATTGAGTTGACTCCAGAGTGGACCCCTGAAGATCTACTGGTGCATATGGATTTATTGATGACTTATGGGCTTCCCAATCCCTACCCCATCATCAACCGGTACATGGAACTCTATGACGAAGGTGGTACCGAAGCATGTCCGGGTACAAACTACAATTTTGATGGAGCAGATGTCGACAATGCAGGATGTGAAACAGAAGCCGGTTACTTCTACGCTGGCTTAGGAGAACTTCGAGAGAGTAACGAAGGATTCGACCTGCAATGTGATTGCCGTATCGTCACACCTGATGGACGAATGATACGCGGTGCAGGAAATATAGGTCTTTTCAATGACGATGGATTTCTCATATTGGATATTCGAGGCTCATTCTTAGAAATCAAAAGTGAATATGAGGGCACTTGGCTCGAAGAACTCCCCAGTACCAGTCTAACTTTAAGCAAACACAGTGGTGAAACCTTTATTTCTGGTGGATACACCATCAACGGTATTTCTATTTACATGGAAGATTATATGTTGGGGGCTTGCACTCGTCGAGATGGTACCATTTTTATGAGAGACCCTAGTGGTGGATGGTGGACGTGGACTACTCAAGGCTCTTGTACGGAAGGCACACTCGCTTTTCAAGAATCTGACTATGGGATATGGTCTTGGAATAGTGAACAGCTAGACGAGGCTGTACAAGATATCTGGGATATGCAATGATATTCTTGATGCTGTCCTGTGCAACATCTGATCCTGAGAGCGCTCCGCAATACCTAAGCAACCCACGTTTACTCAGACGAATGTCCTTGGATGTTCGAGGTACACTTCCAACTTTGAGCGAATACGAGTCTGTCCAGCAACCAAATGTCGACTGGGATTCTGTGGTTGATGTATTGCTGGATAGCCCAGAATATGAAGAGCATCTGGTACACAGATTTGGGGACATCTGGCACACTCGAGTGGATCAGTTTGATATCGTATCCGATGACTTCAATCTAGATGCTTATGTATGGTGGTTTCCATTCTCTCGGACAGTTGGTGAAGAGCCTCTGCGATTGATGGCACACATCGCAGCAAATGATTTACCGTGGACGGAGATTGTCACTTCAGATACCGTTTTGGCAAATGACTTACTCGCAACCATCTTTCCAATCGAATACTTAGATGGAACTTCACCAGACGAACTCAGCACAGAAAACTTATCAAACTGGCGAGAGGCTCGGTATACAGACGGTCGACCACCGGTTGGTATCTTAAGTACAAACGGACTCTGGTGGCGCTATCCAACAGACTCCTTCAACATGAATCGAACTCGTGCAGCGATGCTCACCAAAATGTTGCTCTGCGATGATTACCTTGCTCGACCCATTGATTTTTCGGCAAGTGATGACATCTTAGAGAATACAGAAACCGCTATCAAAGAAGACCCTAGTTGTCTAACTTGTCATGCCTCTCTCGATCCATTGTCATCTGCGATGTTCGGTTTCTGGTGGGTCGAGCGATACAATCCACTGGAAGCAACCTACTATCATCCTGAGAGAGAACTAATGGGAATGGAGATGATGGGTGTCGAGCCTTCGTGGTTTGGACAACCCGTACTTGGGTTTGCAGAAGTCGGAGAGCTTATCGCACAAGACATTCGATTTTCACAGTGTACGATTACACAAGCCTTAGAAATGCTGTACCAGCGTAAAACAAAGGCTACAGATTTCCCTCAAGTTAGCAGTATTCAAGAGACCTTTGAAACTGAATATAGTTACAAATCCATTTGGAAGGCAGTCCTACTATCTGATGAATACCGCACGGAATCTGCCGGCTCAGGTAGCAATGTCCAAGGATATAGGATGCTGAGTCCGTATCAAATGGAACACAGTTTGCGAACCCTGACCACGTATACTTGGAGCAGTGGCGGTTTTGAGTTGATGGATATTGACTATCGAACGATGGCCGGTGGGATCGATGGCTATCAAACATTTGAGCAGCAATATTACCCCAATCTGTCCTCAACTGTCGTATTAGAACGACTCGCCCAAGCCCATTCAGCTGCAGCCGTTCAACGGGGTGTCTCGGATTTCGATTTTAAAGTTGATTTCCAACATCCTGACTTTTACGAACAGCTAAGTCAAATGCGTCTCTTGCTACACGGTGAAGTGGCTGATGACGTCTGGACTGGGGAGACCTTACAACTTTGGATTCAAGTATTCGATGCTTCGAATCAAAATGCAGAAATGGCTTGGGAGGTTGTCCTGGGCGCCCTCATTCAAGATGTCGACTTTGTGAGGTACTAATGAATCTAAAACAGAATCATTATCATCATCAGTATCGGCGTTATTACCAATACCATCATTATCAAAGGGATCTTGGGTATTTCCAACACAGTCATTATTTTGTTTAACTTTGCAGTTAATATTAAATGG
>CALDQI010000797.1:0-5874 GCA_937911635.1 uncultured Pseudomonadota bacterium
CCTTTCCATCAATCTTGGAAAAGCGATCTCCTGTTCTAAGCCCCTTTAAGTACGCGGGACTTTGTTCCTCATTCCCACCAATCATCGACATAAACCCAGACTCATCAACAGTCACAGTCTCCGCGACATGGGCAACAAATATGGTTGCAGGAAGAATCCCCCAGTTTGTATTGAGGCCCGAGAACTCTACCGCACCGGCGGGACGCCATGCAAGATTCGGAACGAGATTCGCTTGTCCGGGTTTCCCATCTCGTTCGTACTGCACAGACAATGAAGCCTGTTTCTGTCTCAATGCCGTTTGCAAAGCGGGATAGTCTGAGACCTCGATGCCGCCAATATGAGTGATCAGATCCCCAGTTTTCAAACCCGCAACACCAGCGGGAGATTTTGGATCATCAACACCGATTTCTGTGGCCTGTCTCAAATACTGAATTCCAAAATTGGCTGCTAGACTTTGGGCTTCGTCCTGGGATTCTTCCTGTTTGAGACGGAATCGGAGGTTCTTACGGTTCCCACCTCGGCCGATGACCATGGAATATTTCCCTTCGGGTAGACTACCAAGTTGTTTGTATACAATCTCCCAACTGGGCGTTTGTACCCCATTAATTTGTTGAATCTCATCTCCTGCAACCAGACCAGCATTGTGGGCTGGTGTACCCCACTCAACTTCACCGATCACAGGTGCCGGTTGCAACTCACCGCTCATCAGCAACGCTGTAAATGTACAAATCGGCAATATGAGATTGAAGGCTGGACCTGCAAGTACGATCAATATTCGTTTCCACACCGATTTCTGCAGAAACGCTGTCGCGGGGTCTGTATCTTCATCCAATACCTCATGAGTTCCGAATGGGTCCGCACCACTCATAAGAACATATCCACCAAAGGGCAGCATCGAAATGCGACAATCTGTACCGCGCCACTCAAAGCCAAAGAGTCGCTTTCCATACCCAATGCTGAGTACCGTACAGTGCACACCACACAACTTCGCTACGATAAAGTGCCCAAACTCATGCACAAAGACCAAAATGGCGACGAGGGCTATGGCGGGAAGCAAGGTCATTCTCTCTCCTGACGATTCTTTTCAAACAAGAACACACCTGCTGTAACAGAAACATTCAAAGATTCCAGTCCTAAATTTAAAGGGACAGAAGCGATGTGATCACATTTGTTTCGCAATGTTGGCGACAACCCCTTGGACTCGCCTCCAAAGACAAATGCAACTGCTCCTTTGAGGGGCAAATCCCAAATGGGGACACCATCCATATCTGCCCCAATAACCGTCACACCTGCCTTTTTTATATGTTTGATGGCACTGAAAAGTCCCTCTCGTACAAGAGGCACTTCTTCACTGCCTCCCATTGCGACTCGTTGAACAACCGGTGTCAATCCTTTGCCTCTCACATCAGGAATGATGACACCATGAACACCTGCTCCCATCGATGATCGTAGAATGGCACCGAGATTCTGCTCGTAGTTGAGTTCGTCCACCATAACCAGAAACGGCTGCTCATTTTTTGCATAAGCATCGTCAATTATCTCTAAGGTCGTGTGCGACGGATGTGGTTCGGCAATGGCAATCACTCCATTGTGAACACCTGTTACGGATTTACTATCCAACTCTTGTCTAGATATCGCATATACAAGGATCTTTCGCTTTTTTGCAAGGGATAAGATCTCTGCTATCTTATGGTCCTGTTTCGCTCGGGCATCGACAAACAACTCATGAACAGACCGCTTCTTACGGCGAAGCACCTCAACAATAATGTTGCGACCTTCTAGCTGATCTAGTCTCGGTTTCTGTATCTTTCGACGATGTTTCTTTGCTTTTGCCATGGGGTTTCCTGGGATGTAAGATGAAGCGCAATGAGCGTACATCGGCCTTCCAATGCCTACCCATCCAAATCTTTGTTCAATTCAGCAAAGAGCACGTCACTCATCCTAAAACGAAGGCGCCTCTTGGCGGGTACCACCGTTTCTTCTCCAGTATCCGGATTTCGGCCAACGTACCCTTCATATTCTTTAGCAGCAAAAGAACCAAATCCGCGGAATTCAATTCGGTTTCCTTCTTTTAAATTTTGAATCATCTCGGTAAACAATGCATTGACTATCTTCTCAGAACGACTTCTGGGGATTCCAAAGATGGTTGCAATCTCTTCAATGATGTCTGATTTATTGAGGGTTTTCTTGGGCATAACAGACCTTAAATCAAATACAGGTTCTTAAGCGGGTTCATCAGTCGAATCGGTATTTTCACCAGCAGGCGTAAATAGCTGACTCAACCATGGCTGAACATCTTGCATCAAAAGAATCGTGGGAGATGCCACAAAGATTGTGGAGTACGTACCAACAATAACTCCGAGGAAAATCGCCAAGGCAAAGGTCTGAATCACGGCCCCTCCAAGAACCAAGAAGGCGGTCATACCTGCCAATGTGGTCACAGAAGTTGCCAACGTTCGGCCCAATGTTTCGTTGATAGACACATTGATCATCGTCTCCAAATCATTTCGACGATATCGAGTCATGTTTTCTCGAAGTCTGTCGTAGATTACGATGGTGTCGTTCAAAGAATACCCAATAATTGTCAACAACGCGCCAATCATTGGAAGGTTGAATTCATAAGTTATTCCGAGCATGTCTAGAGTCACAAATACACCGACCACAATACTGACGTCATGGAACAACGCTAGAACCGCACCAGGAGCAAAGGACAGATTGAATCTCAATGCAACATAGACCAGAATCAAAGCAAGGGTCGCCAAAATAGCAATCATTCCCTGCTGACGAAGTTCTGCACCCACTTTCGGTCCAACAGAATCCACTTGCAACACGGACAGGTTTGACACCTTCTCGCCCTTCTCATTCGTGTACTCACCATTTCCGGGAAACTTCTGCTGGAGTGATGTTTCAAGCTTGCTACTCAAACTGGGTACCTTCACATAAATCTTATTCAGATCTGAAGATTCTTCGGCTGACGCACCGTCAACACCAGTTAAAGCCCCCTGAATTCTTGTTAACTGCTGAGGTTCACCCTTGTAGGTCAAGATCAGTCTCGACCCGATTTGAGCATCAAAATCAAAGGCTTCTATCCAGTCCTCTCCAAATTCAGTTGTCAGGGCGCTTAATATCGCATTTTTGACCCCTTCTGTTCCAAATTCAGGATCTTGTATCCGAACCACAAACTCATTCTGAGAGGGATCGTTGATTTGTTGCACCGAATCATCTGAAATCTCCATTTCAGACAACGCTCCCCTCAAGTCTCCAATCGAAGTGGACTCTTGAAACTTAAGATGCATCTCCAAACCACCGGTAAAGTCAATCCCCCAAGTGGGACCAACCAAGAAGAACAACGCGAGTGATGCACTTACCAATAGGGTCGACATCATTGCCGCAAACTTTCGCACCCCAACAAAATCGATGCTTTTCTTAGGCATTAACCAATTTGCCATCTTCAAATCTCCTTACAGTGCCGTCATCACAGATTGATGGTGGCATTGGCTTTACGAGTGATGAAATCCATCAGTGTTCTAGACACAAACACACCCGTAAACAATGTTGAAATAATCCCGATCATCAATGTCACCGCAAACCCCTTAATGGGACCAGTCCCGTAGGTGTACAACACAATCCCAGCAATGAAGGTAGTAATGTTCGCATCCAAAACGGCAAGCAAGGCTTTATCAAAACCAGTTTTCACCGCCGAACGAGCGTTTTTACCCAGTCGAAGTTCCTCTCGGATTCGTTCATAGATAATGATGTTACAGTCCACCGCCATACCAATGGTCAGTGCAATCCCGGTAATACCAGGCAATGTCAATGTTGCTCCAGCAGTACACAAGAAGGCAAACACCAATACCACGTTGGCCAATAGTGCGATGACCGATACGATACCGGACTTTCCATAATAGATCATCATAAATAAAAGCACCAGACCAAACCCTACAAACGTGGCTTGACGACCGGCCTCCACCGCGTCTTTACCAAGCGACGCCCCAACCATTCGTACTTTTCCAATGGTCACTGGTGCCGGTAAGGCTCCTGTTCGAAGGACCAAGGAAAGCGTGGAAGCCTCTTGTAAAGCCTGCTGATAATCACCGGATCCCATATCGATAGAAGCTCGACCACCAGAAATCTTCTCACGGATGTAGGGCGCTGATTTCACTTCCTTATCCAAAACGATGGCAAAACGCTTGCCTTTGTTCTGCTCGGTTACTTCCGCGAAGATGTTTGCACCAATGGGTTTAAACTCCATAGCAGTATAGGGCTGATTGTATTGATCCATCGCGACCTGTGCATCGTTGATGTCATCACCCGTTAAAATCACATTGTCCTTGACAACAAAGTATCGTGAACGCTCCTTCTCACCTTCGGCAATGGTTCTATATTCCCAAAGTATTCGAGTATTTGGTGGTAGGGCCTTCTGCTTAAGCAGATGATTGGTCAACAGGTTGTCATCGGTGTACACATCCTTTTCTAGAATCTTCTCTGCATCAAGCAAAGCCCGTTCCAAATCACGAGGATTGGCCATGACGTCTTCATCCACTAGCATAAACTCCAATACTGCGGCAGTACCAATCACAGACATCGCTTGCTGGACATCTTTGACACCTGGCAACTGAACGTTAATCTTGGCGCCACCTTTCACCACAATGCTGGGCTCTTTTACACCGGTCTCATCAATTCGATTTCGCAACGTTTCCAGTGCTTGCTGAATAGCCTTTTCACCGATATCGTCCATGACCTCTTGTTTCATGGCAAACGAATGCTCAGTTACACCATCGTCCTCAACCGTACCCTGATAGTCATAATTAGAGTAGCGATTGCTCATAACGCCTTGCAAATCGGTCAATGATCCACCTTCATCAAGTTGAATCATCAACGTTGCCTCACCCACTTCACGACGTACTTGCACCACGGGTAAACCAGAGGTTTCCAAACTTTCCAAGACCGAAGCAACTTCACGCTGTACCTTAGAGAGGACAGCTTCACCAACTTCAACTTCCAAGTCCATATCGATACCACCTTGTAAATCCAACCCCAAGGAGAGTTTCGACTTTGGAAAAGTATTGATTAGGAACGCAGAGGTTGCCAACAATTCTTCTTCGCCTTGTGCCTGACATTCAGAGACACAGGCACTAACTTGTTGGTTGACGCAATTCTCAGCCGTTAGAAATGGTTGAGCAGCAGTTTCCATACACTGCTGATACTCTTCATTCACAGTCTGTGCATAATACTTAGCCGCCCAGTCTGGGGCATCGATGGTCTCATTGTGAATCTGCAAACACGCCGTTGCGCATTCAGCCTCACTGTGTGGGTCAACAGTATCGGAGTCACAAGTTACGACACAACTTTTTAGGGCACCTATCGCACATCCTTCTTGATCCGCGAGTTGTATTTCATTCTGTGCACACCGTTGCAACGCCAGAGCACCCTTAGCCTCGGTTTGCTTCTTGGTTTCCGGATCTGTAGAGACTTGATCGTAATAGTTTGCAACCCAATTGTATTCTTCAGAACCAGACGCATAGCCTTTACAAGCAGACTTACAGTCTTTGGTGTTGTTCAGCACATACTCTCGAAGTCCAACCGGTAGGTGCTTAGCCTGAGGTAAACGATCCTCGTCCACACTAATTTTCGGTCCATTTCCAGATGCTTCTGAGGCTTGCTTCGCAAGTAACGTTTCACTGTCCTCTTGCATCAAAGTTGGAGTGATCGTGTAGGCACCCCACAACATCACTGCGAAGATGATGATAAACCGAGCAATCCATGGATTACGCATTGTTGTCTCCCAATTTTGCTTTCACAGCTGATTTCCTTAAAGTGCAGAAGGAGTTCTTGCCAACATTCACCAACAAAGTATGCTCATGAACTTCAACA
>CALDQI010000798.1:0-6832 GCA_937911635.1 uncultured Pseudomonadota bacterium
GGACAATTGTTGCCTTTTCAGAGAGTGAATGCATTTGAAATCTCCTTTGTACGATGTATAACCCTAAATCATAGGTGTTTATATTTCAAATATTTTTCAAATATTTGGTGCTCCCATTCAAGAATAGAAGAGATGTCCACAGAAACATGTTCTGTGCGGCGCAGCCAGATTTGCTGGGCAGTGGTGCTTAACAATACATCTTGTTTGTGTAACCAATCTAGACAACTATGTATATCGCGTGTAAACCCATCTCCGTGTAAGAGAGATAGCAGTCCCAAAGTACGAAATAGTTGTTTGAGTCTAGAGATACGCTTTGGGTCATCCGCGGTGATGATACGGGGGAGTTGGCTGATGTTGTATTGATTCCAAAGATTGAAAACAAAATCAAGGTTGACAGGTATATGCTGTTGGTGCAAGTGGGGTCCAGATATTTGCATGGCACGCCCATGAAGTAGAGGTAGCAGGAAATATTTGGGTTCACTGGCATCTTCTGAGTAGACATTGATATCAATATCCCGTTGGGTACAACGCCTCAGGTTTGAAAATATAGGTGTCGTATGACTTTGAGGTGCGATGTAGATAATGTCTATATCTGCCTTGGGATGGGGATGAATTTCTTCCAAGAGCGATCCCCGAATGAAAATGGGTATATTCGTATCGAGAATGGCATTTTGAATGTTTGAAATGAGTCGTATTGCGTCTGGTGTTCTTGGGACAGTCTCCCAGTTGATTGGAACAAAGCAATGATTGTTTGTTTCCCAGTATGGAGAGATAAGACGATTGGAAGTGGACATGAAAACATCTTGTGGAAAAGAACGGGCTGTTTGCATCGTATCATAGTTTTCTTGGAGTCTTGAATCGGAATGATTTACGCGGTCGAATCTTTACTTCTAATCGTTTGATCAGTCCCCATAAGTTGGAATTCTGTTCGACTTACATTGGGGCGCCAACATTTGGTAATGTTTGGCTCGTGCCATTTTTGATGTATATCTACCCGAAGGGAGGATATTATGATTTGGTACATATTGGCTTGTTCTGAAGACCCTAAACTTGAGATTGAAGCTACAGAGACGGTTGTTGTTGAATCGTCCGATAGATTGTTTGCTCCGTTGAGTGATTGCAGTGATAACGCACCGCCCATCGTGGCTATTCACGGATTCCTAGCCAGCGGGGACACCTTTGACGGTCACGCCTCAAGGTGGGCTGCAAACGGTCACTGTTTGGACCGATTCTTTGCCCTAGACTGGAATACCTTCGATCAGGAGGCAGGGCTTAGCGTGCTGGATGCGTACGTAGATGCGGTAATCCAAGAGACCGGTGTCGAACAGGTGGACTTGATTGGTCATTCAGCTGGTGCAGGATTGACGCGCGAGTATGTTGGAGAGGTGGGTGAGGGAAAAGTTCGCAAACTCGCTTATGTTGGATTTTCTCCTGACACCTCGGCTCCAGACATCCCGATGCTCAATCTGTGGTCGTCGGCAGACCTAGCCGTTCCAGGTGGGGATGTTGAAGGGATAGACAATGTACAACTGACTGAAGAAGACCACTACCAAATAGCAACATCTGTGGACAGTTTTACTGCCATTTATGAGTTCCTGTATGACACGCCACCGCAGACGTTAGAGCTGCTGTCTGAAGACACCAGTGAGCTGTGGGGCAATGCGGTGTACTTTGGTGAGAACAAACCCGTGCAGGGGAGTACGATTGAGGCTTTTCGAATAGACCCTATCTCAGGTCAACGATTGAATGACGAGCCGGATTATCGTTTCACGACTGGTGAGTATGGATTGTGGGGACCACTACCGACATCGTCAACCGATCTCTGGGAGATTACCTTGTTGGAAAATTCGTCGGTACCCGTCAGACATTTCTATGCTCCATTCGAGCACTCCAGTCGTTCAGTTCGGCTTCGAGCCATTCCGGATGAAGGACTGGCGGCGACGATTTTGATGGCAGTTCCGTTTGAGGATGAGTCCACCGTCAATATGGTGACCTTCTTCAAACAGCAATCGGTGTTCTCTGGAAGAGACAGCTTTGTGATTGACGGCGAGGAATTGCTCACAGAGGAGCGCGCGGCGGCAGACGATACCATTATTGCGATGTTCCATTTTGATTCAGGGTCCGATGGCAGAGCAGGAGATGACCCCGTACAGTTTGGTAGTTTCCCTTTCATGGCGGGGACCGATTCAGTGTGGGAAGCCAATGAGCAGGAGCACTTTGAAGTTCAGTTCAACGGGCAAAGTCGGGTGTTGCCCAAGTGGGGGAGTGGAGTTGTGCTGGCGATTTATTGAGTTGCTACAGGAGGCCCCTGAGTTCTAGGTTGGTCTACTATATACAAACACTTTTGGACTGTTAAACCTTGATGTTCACTCTGTTAAACAACAATTTATTTTAATTAATTCAAAACTGAATCCAACAGTTTTATGACGTATACTTGGTACTGAAAAAGGGTCAAAACAATCTGTAAGGAGTCGACCATGCCAAATCCAGGAAACAATCGGTCCGGTTTTGAATCAATTGAATGTATTGAAGAAACGTTTCACAAACATCCATGTGCTCTCTTTAGAACCGCAACCCTTTCTCTTGTTCCTATAGTGTCGACTCGGTACGGTTTGCGTATTTCCTCGTTCCTTCGGTGGACCGTTTTAGGATTGGTCGTTGGAGCCTGTGGTGGTGATGCATCTGACACCCCTGTAGTCACAGATACTTCCAACGAAGGGATGGACACAGACACAGACACAGAAACCGATACGGATACAGATACCGGCAGCGAGACCTACGATCCTGTGGATACTCGCAGTTTTGCTAGTTTCGACGATGCTCTGACTCTGGTTCATGAAATCGATTTGGCAGCCACGGTACCAGATTGGACGTATCCCGTAGAGGCTGACCCGAGCGAGGTTCAAGTCCTGCTTGGTAGTGACGCACGCGTCTTACCTCCTGGAACCGAGTGGTCGGCTATGTCTTACACCCTAGGGACTGGTCTCGGGTTGGAAGCTGGCAAGGAATATTTGATCGAGTTTTCCTATCCGGACGATGTCTCTCGAAGTTTCTTCGTCATCAACCGAGGAGCGGAAACGATGCGTGGCTTCCACACCGGTGAGGCGATTGGAGATGCGCTGGGTGGTTACACCAACTCGAATCCGGAGTCTCTGTTCCTTCCGCAAAGCGGTATAGATGGGGTCTGGCGACAGTTCTTTACACTCCAAGACCGCTTTCCAGCTGTCGAAGATCTGGGGCGAACCCAATTGCCTGAAAACGGTATAGATGTCGTGATTGTCAGTCTCAGCGAGACCCAGAACCCATTGTCTTCAGGGGCTGCAGGTCGCACTCTGCGTCTGTACGAAGTGACAGGGGACGCAACATTGCCCCTAGTGATGCCACCTGCCGATTTGCCACATCGGCACGTCTTTTGGCGCGAAGAGATGGCAGACGCGGTTATCGATGCCAACAGTGACCCCGCTACATGGGGTTTTGACGAACGAATGGACTGGTATCGCAACAAACTCCGTCTCATGAAGTTCCTTGGCGTCAACACTTTGAGTAAAGACCTTTTGGAATTCGGTACCAATCAAGGATGGAACAGCACCGATTGGCGCTGGTACTACAACAACAACGACTTTATGCGATGGCACGACCTTCTCACCATGGCGGCTGACAACGACTTGACCGTCTTGCCCTACTTTGAGTATGCGGGCAGCGTCGGTCCAAATGGCTATGGGGCTACTTTTCCCTGCGCACCTCTTAGTCCGACAATTGATTCCTACACGCACATTTGGTGGAGCGAGCGGTATTGCGTGGACGTGTCCGATCCGGAATCCCTCACCGATGTGTTCCGACTGCTTGACGAGACATTGACCCTCTACGCTGATCAGAACGACTTTCTGGGAGCCTGGTTCCGGACTCGCCCGAGTCATATCCCGATGAGTTTTGCGGATGCCACCCTGCGACGCTTCGAGAGTGCTACGGGACGAGAGTCAGAATCGGTTACCCGTACGACCCTTGCTGCCAGCGCGACAGAGTTGTCTGAATATAAAGAATGGTGGTTTGGTGCACGGAAAGACTTTTTGTTGGCTATTCGTGACCATCTTCAATCGTACGTCGCTGATGATGCGGTGGTGCTGTATACCGCGGATCACTCAGAGGCGGGTCACAGCATTGGTCCCTTCGTCACCGACGACGTGGAAGTTGTGACCGAACGGTTGTCTGCAGTCGGTCGAAGCGATGCACTTGTGGACTTTGCAACCACAGTCGCCGACGACGTCTATCGCACCAGCCAGTTGTCGGAGAAATTTACCTGGGGAGGCTGGGAGTGGAACCACAGCATCCCACCTCCAGACCCATCTCGCTATTCGAGCACCGAAGATATATTGATGACATACTCGATGAGCAAAACGTACACGGTGTCTTCTTCGGGTGCCTTCGATGACTTTCGTTCCCCGACGGGACTTGCCGCCATTCGACATTACGAATTGAATGAAGCAGCCGCGGGTGGACCGCTGGGATATTTCGTTTCCGACGTAGAGCCTGCAGGTCCATTTAGCATGCGAATCGAGGCCCTCGCGATGGCCAATGGAGATCCACGATACCTTGGTTACCTCGCGGGACACAACTGGAACCATGGTTTTCCTGAACTCGCCCGACGCTTTTACGCCAATTTCTTGTCCCTACCGGCTGTTTCTAGTACTGTGGTGGACGCAGCATCACATCCTGACATCGTTGTACGCCGCTTTGAGACGTCGGAACACGGAACTTACTTCGGGGTGGTAAATACTGGTCGCACTGAAACGCCCGTCACCTTGAATCTCGATGCACCGGGCATGGCTAGCCACCTTCCGACTGGTGCGATCTTTGGTCCTACTGCAGCGGGTATCGAAGTGACTCTCGCACCCTACGAGTTGCTAGCAATCCATGTGCCCTAGCATAGACCACCTGACTGAACTTTGAACTTGGTCCCGCCTCTGTACATTTGAAGACAATCAGCTTTGAAATCAATCACTGATTGAAAACCGCTTTCGGAACTTCAAATCGATGGATATGGCTGGATGACACGAGAGGCAATAATAGGTCTGTTTTGGAATTCTTTGCCCAACTCCTCAGTCTTCGTTTGGACATTCGTCAAATCCAACGCATCCATTCAGCCAGAAGGGCTTATCTTGTGGACAGTTGCAACTTGGTTCTTCAGAACATACCGTTAAGCAGACCATTTCGTGGATGGTGTCGCAATTTTCTGTGGTTGGGGTGGGGGGATCACAAGGGCTTGGACAATCGCTGACGTATACCCATTCTCCACCACTCTCACGACACTCAGACGAGTTCAGTCCATTCTCATTGCGTTCCTTTCTTCCACAGCCGAACAACCCCAGCAACAAGAATAAATAAAACCGTTTCGTATGTAGAATCCAGAATAGATAGGTGTTGAAGAAGATTGAATTCATAAATTCGCTTCCTAGATGTAACTGTAGCATCATATTACCCAACTACTATAATACAATTTATGATGAACAATCGACGAGTTGAAAGATGATAGATACTGCTAAGGTCCTCCCCTGGTTATTGACAACCATTTTTGCTGGGATTTGTTGGAAACAACAGCAAACGATAAACTCCTATGAGCAGGAAAGGCTAACGAATGTCCAACCTGAACGTCAGGTACCTTCCAGTGCTCAGACACAGAACAACAGTACAGAAATTAGAGAAACGAAGCCCACCGAATCGCCCCCACTAGTGAAGTCACAAGTTCGGCAAGAGCAACGAGCAATGGTGCAACCAACTGCAGAAAACTCCTTAACCAAAGAAGAATTAGAGGATTTGATTGAGCATCGGGCTCAGGAACATCTTGAAGAACTAGAGGATGAGAAACTCCAGAAGCGTGTTGAACAGCTGTCGGGACATATGCAGACTCAGGTGGACGAATGGTCGGAAAATTTGGATTGGTCGGAGGATACTCAAAGTACAATGATGGATATTATGACAGACTATGTGTACGGTAGAGTTGAAGTTCATGTGATGTTAAAAGATGGCACCATCGAGCGAGATGGTATTCGACCATATTTTCAACAGATTGCAAAAGAACGCAACGAGGCCATCATAGAATTGGTTGGTCCAGACGACTTCTCTGAAATTGAAGACAGTTTACATCCACAGAGTGGTAAGAAATAAGAAACTGAACAGGGTTCGCACCATCGGTGACTATCAAGCCCAGTAGTCAAAGATTATCTGTAACCTCTTCTATCTCTCTGGAAGTTTCATGAAAATCGAAAAGGTGAGTATGAAAATCGGAAATATATTCTAGCATTCCTACAATTTATTTTTGGATGAGTCAATCTCACTGTTATCTACATTGTTGGCATTATATATTCGATATATACGATGGGTTTCTAAGGGGTTATTACAGTTCTTGGGGTAAGATTGTTGCCAATTTTTAAAGTATTCAGAGGGGCAAATCTGAACACCAGATATCCCCCACTTATTGATCACACTAAAGTGCAAGTGTCCCTTTTATTGTTCCATTTAGATCCATAGTAATAAACTTTTGTGCACTTGGTTATAACCAATATATTGAAGTACATTAATGAAATAGAGGAAGTGTGTGGCATCCTCTCTTGAGATCTTGGACTTTCTCACATGCAATCAAAGAGCCTTAGAAACGATATAAGTCCTGCGGAGTCAATATGGAACTAGATTCAAAGAAAAAACTTTTACAACTACTTCAACAAAAGAAAATTCAAGAAGCCCGTGCTGTATTGGAACAAGATCTTGCTTTGCTTAGTTCATGCGACTTGAGCAAGGTTAATCTGAGCGGTGTAGACCTCAGTGGAGCGGTTCTAAG
>CALDQI010000799.1:0-5299 GCA_937911635.1 uncultured Pseudomonadota bacterium
AGAGTTTATGAACTTCTGCAAAGAGATACTCTACATCAGTAGGACCTACAGACCCTGATGTGTCAAGGATACACAAAAGTTTGGGGTACTCTTTTTGCTTTTTGACCCCTGGTAAACTTTTTGGGAGCTTACGTTCAATGAAGAAGGCATTTTGACCATTAAATTCGTAATATGGGTTTCCAACGAGCATTTGTGGAGGCACATCATCCCATGTTAGAACGTCCAATAAACTGGTGTTGTGAATCAACCAGACTATCAACTGTGCTGGCAAGATACTCCAAGATATCTCTTCAAGTTCGTATATACTTGGGAAGTCCTTTTTGATGAAACTCTTTCTGGCTCTTCCAAAATGAGACCAGTTCACCGGTGGAAGAACCTCTGGATACTGATTTGCGATCATAATAATGATGTTGGGCGGAACTTCACCATGGGCCAGTGGCGTACGGATGATAGAGAATCGAAGCAATATCTCGTTGGGGATTGCTTCCCATGTAGGCCATTCCCACTCGTCGTGCGTTTCCATCAACAGATAGAGGGTTCTCAGTGGCAATCGTTGCCATTGAATCTTGTTCGAAGCTGAAGTGTTGATGTCGTTGATCTGGCGGACCTTTTCTAGAATGACTTCATCTACGTCGGCCCAAGTTCGATCTGGTAGACTGTTGAGATCGTACTTGGCTAAGTAGGCAAGGGCATCCGCAGATATTTTTGATGTCGACATCATTTGTCGCATCCAACGGAAATATCGCTTGTTCTTTTTCCGATGCGTGGACTTCTTTGTATATTTACTACTAGACTTTGCAAATACTCTGAGTTTCTTTTTCCAGTCGACGGCGGGTTGTCTGGCTTTAATCCATTCTGCCGATAAATCTAGGATGCTTCCCGGGATACTACCGGCATTCTTTGTGGCACCGATGGCTTGTTGAACCATTTCTTCGATATTTTGCTCTTGAACAGGAAGATCTCCAATTCCTGCTCCGCCAATACCGTCGAGCAATGATTCACCAGGTTTACCTTGTCCTTGTTCCTTACCTTGTCCCTTACCGTTAGGGTCGTTCGACCCTGGTTGTCCCTGTCCCCAGCCGCGGTGGTCACTGTGTCCAGTACCGCTGTTGGCATTGCCGTCTAGAAGTTTCTGCAACTGTTTGCTGGTCTTCTTTTGGTCACGAGCCTTCATCAATAGTTCATAGTATGTCTCTGCGACATCATTCTCAGGAAGATTGAGTTCTTTGAAGGTGTGCAAGAAGATTGCGTTGGTTGGCAATCTCCATGGAGAGCCGATGTATTGATTGACCTCTATGTCAGCGGCGATATTGTACAAATGCTTGTCGGTGAACTTGGGGTTACGCATTTGTATAATGTGTTTCAAAATGATGTGTAGAGCCTCATGTTTTAGGACGGCGCCACGCTCTGCAATGTCTTTGAGTTCTTGCATAAAGAAGGTTGGGTTCACCGCTAGTAATACATGTTTTTTTAGCAACACGACGCCAGCAGTTGGAAGTGCATCTGTAATTTCCAAAATGCAACTGTTTAAAAATTCTCCGAAGAAGGGATCTTCACGAAGCATTTTGATGATGATACGTTCAACTTCATCTCGCGCTGACTGAAACACTTTAGGATCTGTAGGTGTAATCCCTTGGCGACCAAATACATCTGCAATGGTGTTTTGAGCTGGCTTTGGAAGGTCGTCCAATTCTTGGGCACTCAATGATTCTCTCGCCATTACCAACAGGCGGTCGACATCTCGCTCGATGAGTTTCCAAACCATATCTCCAATCGATTCTTTGGAAATGATGGCATCGTTTACATCTCTATTGATGTGATCACACCATTCTGACGAGCACGATCCATTGCGTAGTTGCAATAATTCTTCGAAGGGTTTAGGGTCGTCGTTCCATTGTTGAAGTAGGCTTCGATACATCGCTTCGGCTGACATCGCTTTGGATATTTTGGCGAATGTGACATCTTCTCTTGCTATCGTATTGGTATCGACATGACCTGAAATAAATCCGTTCGCCTCAATCTCTGCGCAAAAATGAAACAGACGGTCATGAAACGGAGTCCCTTCTTTCAAACACAGAGTTCGGAAAGATCTTTTCCGCTGTGGATGAGATAAAAAGAAATGCTGTTCGGCATGTCTGAGCATCGCTGAGCAGGCGGGCACATCATCCACAGAGATAACTGTGGGGTTGATGTGTAAGACAATACCATTGCGATTGAATACGAGACGTGTTCCACCGATGTGTTTGTTGAAGTGTATTGGGATACGCTCTAGAAGCGCCGCATGAAGTGTGTCAGCTCGAGAGGCACTAAACATACCCGTTCGCATATGAATGATCGCACGGCTAATTGTCATGCGTGCATTGTCACACACATCGTTCCACTCTTTTTCTTGACTCATGGAGATGTTCCGGTTGGTATCGTGTTCAATTAGATATAAATGACCATTACATTGCGTTTAAAACAACGTTGGCTAGTCTAGCGTCACGAAGTAATGGTTTGGTTTCTTCGGTTTGAGCAAGTAAGTGATGCACTTTGAACTGCATAGATCCCAGCATATCTGGATGCATACAGAACTGAATGAAATTTTCTTTGTGCTTTTCATTGTACTTGTATCGATCAGATGAAAGATACAGACAAAGGTTCGAACACATTGTATTCAATAGGTCTGTTCGTTTGTATCCGTCACCAGAGACAACCTGTTTAATACGAATCGCAACATCCTTCTTGAAATCTTTAGCTTCAAGGATTTCATTCGGAGACAATAATTTACGTTTTACAAACTTGCAGAAGTGCATAAACTTGTTGATCGTTTCTTCCTCTAGAGTTCCCTTCCCAATAATTTCAATCAATCGGAGGTTCTTTTCGTCATCCAGGTTCTTAAGGGGGGCGATTTGCATAATGAATTGTGTAAATGAACGGGCAGTTGTACGGATACCATTTACCGTTTGAGGGTATGTGAGTAAGAACTCGATTCCTCGATTGTCCAGCCCTTTGTTGATGGCCCATTTTGCCCAGCACTCTGCATCAAATCGCATTGTGATGTGTAGCATACGTGTAAGCATCGCATCATCCATCTCATTGACATCGTAGTCGCCACCTTCAGGATTGGCCGTGAGGACAATCTGCCAGTTTGGTGGCAATTCCCAAGAGAACAGAGCATGCATTTGTAGAAGCTGCATACACCCTTGAAGGATTCTAGGTTCTGCACGGTTAAAATCATCAAGGATCAATAGACCTGGTCGGTCTGGGTTTACGTTTGCAAGTGCGGAACTAAGCCATTGTGGTGGTCGATAAACAGTATATTCATCGCCACTGTTTGGCATTTCTGGAGTTGGATCATAGGTTTCTGGAATCCCGTGTAGGTCACCCAACTCTTCAAACTGTGCTGGAGCGCAATATACATAGGTATAGTCATTTCGACGAGCGAAGTCGATGATGGATTCAGTCTTTCCAATTCCGTGTGTTCCCCACACACAAACCGGTGTCCCACGTTTCCCTGAATTTTTTGAGATCCGAGTGTTTTGCTTGATTGCATAGTCCAAGAAATCTTGGATTTCTAACGCATTGAGTTGTGCACCATAGGTTTTTGATTCAGACACGTGAAACTCCTGATATTGAGATGGTAAAATGCAATCGTTTACACTGCATAACCAATCTAGTCAGGTTTATTTCAACTTGTCAACCATATGGATGACTTAGTTGATAATTTTTGATACAAAACATTCTATGATTGTATTTGCCATATTGACAGCGATAGCGGAGCCCATTGTAGTATCTTCCTCTGTTCATATCATAGAGCAATCAGGCTTAGAGTGGGTGCACACTGCTGAAATGTCTAAGGAGTCGTTCAATCATTTGACCACAGATTGGTGGAATACACTACCAATTCAGTATCGATTTGAAACCTTTCCAATGTATTCTGATGACTTATTGAGTCTAGAAGGCGATAGGTTACTTCAGTGGTACATTAATCATGGATGGAGGGATGCTGTTGTCACGTATGAGGTGGTACCATATCGGCATCGGTTTCTTTTTCCCGGACCACGAAACCAAGAAGCATATACTGTTGCCTATACAGTATTTTTGGGTGCAGAATGGACACTACAAGAGGTTCGATTTTATGGGCTAGAGAAGGCGAGTGAACGGATACCAAGCCCAAACTTACCCGAGTTCCCAACCACTTGGAGCCGAGAGTTCCAAAACGATGTAGATGAAAAGATTAGTTTGCAGCTCGGAAAGCGTGGCTATGCAAATCCAGATATCTATTGGCAATCTCAGATTGTTGGAGAGACGGGGCTGGCATTGGAAGCACATGTCGCATGGGGCGAACAGTACAACTTTGGGACAGTTCAAATACTCAATGATGAAGGTGAAGATTGGCCTCTTGTACACTCCCGATTGTCTGGAAAAGAGTATACAACGGACAAGGTGAATCTATTGCTGCATCGTTTAGAAGGGCTGCCTTCTGTGGCAACAGTAGACTTGCAGGAGCAGGTGGATTCAGAGAATCAAGTGGTCAATTTGATATTTACAGCAACCCCGAACAATACCCGAACGATGCAGGGGGTGGGTGGATTTGCCACCCAGGCCACCGCATGGGCATTCAATGCTGGGTTTCAGTGGGAGGTGCGAAATAAACGTTCGCCAAGTGTCTTGATGGCTGGTCGTCATACCGGTGGATACAGAACATTCCCGCAAGGGTGGGATTTTTCTCACGATGGTTGGGCGATGCAACATGAATTGGAGTCCATATGGGCATTGATACCCAAATATGGAGTCAATTTTCTTGCGAAAGGGGATGCCCTGTGGGATTTACAGATGGGATACCAAGAGGAACTGCTTCAAGGTGAGGCTGGTTTGCGATTGATACCGCATCCGTATTGGACGTTGGATTGGACCTATAGATGGAGTCGACACCATTATTCTGCTGTATCTTCCCAACAAGAAATGTTTGAACGATGGTTTGGGGAAGATAAACTTGCAACTGAAGCATTGAGTTCGGAGGCCTCGATCGTCATTCGTAGATTGAATCCTGGGCGCGCACTGCTAGAAATGAATGCTATACCCTACGGGACGATCAATGATGCTGTCTTTCAGCGGATGCATGTCAAGGGAGAGCATCATACCTATAACGACAGATGGTTGTGGCGCAATCGGATCGAGGTTGGAGTAATCAGGTGGGAAAAACAAGCTCCAAAGACCTTGCACAATCGATTCTTTTTGGGGGGAGGGGTGTCTTTACGTGGTTGGGGCTACAATAAAGTACACGTTCCCAATTATCAAGGGAAATACTTTGACG
>CALDQI010000800.1:0-4723 GCA_937911635.1 uncultured Pseudomonadota bacterium
CCAAACATTCTCGTTAATAACTTGATCGAATTTGACGTCAACTTTGAGATCAAGATCTTTTGGGTGACTTGGCACCGTCTGTACCTGTGCGGGTTCGACAAATATCTCTTCAACCCACGTCATAAAAAAATTGTGAATTGCGATTATGGATTGTAGGGGAGGGGTAGAAATATACTGACGATTGGTTTTAAAGTTTTGACAACAAAATTTGAAAACATACGTGGGGACACAACGCCATCAACTTTTACACGTTCATCTACCCGGCAACAAGACGACAACATCAAGCCTGGATTAATGACATGCGTGGCTACGAACTCTTTACTTTCCAATTGAGAATCAAAGGTTTTCGTAAAACGATTGTGAATCAGACGCATAATCGCGCCGCCCAACCCCAAGATTTCGTAACGACTCCCTAAAAACTCCCTTCGACCGCGCCGTCTGCTTTAAAGTCCACTCTCGCATCCTGTGATGAATTGCATTCGAATCAAAATCAAACTCCATCAGTGTCGCCGCAATACGCAATGTTTCGGAATTGGTATTGCTATGTTGAAAACCACCGGTATCAAATAGAATTCCAATATACAGTGCTTCTGCGATGGTTGATGTAATCGTTGAGCCCCATGATTGAGCGAGTGAGTATATCATCGAGCAAGTACTGACGGCCGTACCATCGAGCCAAGATAAACTATAAGAACTTACATCTGTACTTTTATGGTGATCAATCAAAACAGAGACCGTTGAAGAATTGAATGTCGCTTCGACATTTGGCGCCAGTCGAAATCGGTCTCCATCGACTACAATTGCTACATCATATGTTGTTTGAAGGTCTTCATCGGGTTTCCACTGATCTATACTGCGTAAGTGAACATATTGATGTGTAGGAATTCCGGAGACGTCTATGGTTGCTGTACATTTTTCCGCCAACATTTCTTGAAGTGCGACGCATGCACCGATGCTATCACCATCGAGTGATTGAGGACCAGTCAATAGGATACTGTTTGCATTTTTACATGCTGTTAAGAACTCTGCAGCGAACATTTTTGTACTCCTTAGGAATGTGTTGTCGTCGTATATAACCCACAATAATACGGGGTATTGGCATTAATTTGAATCAATGATGCATCGCACATGAAACGTCAACAGTCAATTGTTATCGTTGTGTCACAATTGTGCAATTTTGTTGAGACGTGGTTTATCCACGTTATAATATGACCGTTATATTTATAATATAGCCCCTCTCAACTCATGGTGTAAACATGGATAAATTGAAATATTTGGTACCCAACAGCTGCACAGCATTCTCTTTGATTTTGGGGTTGGCTTCGATAGTCAACTCGATTCATGGGAATCTCGAACTGGCTGCATGGATGATCCTGTGGGGCGTTTTGCTCGACAAACTCGATGGGTCGTTTGCCAGGTTGTTGAATGCCAGTTCGCCTTTTGGCGCTCAGTTAGACTCGTTCGCAGACTTCGTCTCCTTTGGCTTGGCTCCGGCAGCTCTTTTTTATTTCGGTTTCATCGACAACGACATGGTCCATCCAGTATGGCTCCAAGCTGGCTGTATTGTCTTTGTTGTTGCTACGGCGGCACGATTGGCTCGTTTCAATGTTGTTGAGCCTCCGATGGGTCACCTGATGTTTTATGGAATTCCCACAACCTTTATGGGCGCTATCTTTGCCTCTGGATTTTTGACTTGGAAGCACTTTCAATGGGCAGATGAAATGATGGCTACGGTACCGTTCCTTTTGTTTCTAGCTTCTGTTGCAATGGTCAGCAGTGTCAAGCTTCCCAAGATCAAACCTCGAAAGAATGTGGCGTTGAATGTTTTTCAAGCGGCGAATGTTCTGACGGCGTATATCATTGCACCCATGCAAATGTTTCCACAGGTGTTGTTCGTTCAGGGAGTCTTTTACGTGACGGTAGGGGTTCTCTGGTACGGTTTGAAGCCACCGGTTGAAGAAGTGGAACTCGATACGGCGATTCACACCGTAACCTCCTGATCACATTCGTTTGAAACCTGCGCCTCCTGAGTTCGGAAAAGTTCCGAAAATCAGCAGAGTGTCCTGATACAGTCTATGGTGTATCTCCATAGATTGGGTCATGGGTATACGATGCGAGTCTTCCAAAAGTCTCGGGTGCTTTCAGAATTTTGGACCTTGATTGATCTGACTGTATACCTGTTCACCCTTTTCATTGTCCAGCTCTTGTTTACCCATTAGCTGTCCTGTGTATGGGTCTATTTGCATTAGGACCCATCGCGTGTCCACTTTTGATTTGAACAATACAATACCTTGCTGAGGTACCTGAGCCATCATCTGTAACTCTGATTCTCGCAAGGGGCGTTTTGTGGGATCGTCGTCCTCTTCCTTCTCCGCAGTATCAGTCGGGGGGATCAACTCTTCGAGGACATCTTGGATATCCCATTGTACAGTCAGGACTTCGTCACGCATGACGGATTCTAAATGACTGTAGAGTTTCCGTATACCGACTGTGTTAGCCAGTTTAATCAAACTGGATTTGGCTTCTTCAACTTTCTCCTCTTCATCGGTTCTGATTTCCAAAATGAGTGTATGGATGTGCTGGTCAAGTTCTTCGCTGGTCATGCTAAGTCTCCATTGTATCTGTAGTCTGTTGGAAGGATGTATTTGATCGAATTAGAATCAGTGCGTTACATTGATTCTTAACAGAACACAATTTAGACGCCACTCACATTCCGTCAAGGATGTGGATTCGGGATACATAGATACATAGATACATACATCACCACTGAGATTGTTCATGTCAGCCAAGAGTACATTAATTGAAGTATTTGAAGAAATCCATCAAGCATATGGGTGGGCCATCACGGAGCGCACCTTCGCCGCCAAGCAAGATATTTTGGTTGAAGACGATGAAGATGATGATGATGTATATTTAATTCGATCTGGTAAAGCGACGGTCATCATCGGTGGTGGCAGTGAAGTTATCTTGGGTGAGGGGGACTTGATTGGTGAGATGTCCTTCTTGCTTGGAAACAAACGGACGGCCTCTATTGTTGCTAAAGAAGGTGTGTTGTGTTGGTCTGTATCGATTTCAGATATGGACAAAGTCTTTCAGCAAGATGCTCCTTTATCAGCTAGGTTTTATAAGGCCTTAGGGGCTCTTTTAGCCTTGAGATTGGTTAATTCATCCAAACGCGCCACCCAAAATTTGGTTTTTCAAGAAAACGATGACGCTCTAATCTCACTGATGAATATTCAAACCAGAGAAATTCGAGATCGTCTTGAAAATTTTGTTCGATCGGTTCAAAATCAGCTAAAAGTCGATATTCAAAAGATTTCTGAGAAGGTAGCCAAGATCGATTGTGAAGCCTCTCGGCCCTTTTCGGAAAGACGAATCGCGATCAACCATCTCAGTGAGCAACTCAAAAGGATTCAAGATCAACAATTTCAAGCAGTGAAGCATCGTATAGAAAAGCTGTTTGAAGAGGTTCAACACATGTTGATGGAAATCTTGGACTTGGAAAAGCGCAATGAGGTTGGTGGAAATGCATTTGCCATTTTTAAAGAATCGATTCTAGGAGAGGTTCCTTTTCTACAACTGAGGACAGAGAACTCTTTGGAGTCTATAGACTTAATGTTGCACATCTTTCATCGAGGAGCCAATACCGAATTGTGGAGAGCGGAAGATGTTGTGATCGATTGGCTTGATAGGGTTCTTTGGCATATGCCAACGCTATCTGCCTACAGAGCCCGTCATGATTTGACGGCAGATATCATCAATCAGAATTTACAAATAGAACAGAATTCACAAATAGGGTCTTCTATACCGTTGGACTGCACGTTGGTATACGATGCCGTTGGGATGGTTACGACCAAAATTCTGAACACGATTGCTCGAGTCGGTGTCAAGCTCAATTTGGTATATACAGATCCCAAAACGATTTATCAAATTCAGTACGCTCTCACTGGGAGAATGGGTAAGATAGAGCTTCAGAGTCATCGGTTGTCGTCTGTTTTATCGGCAGTGCTTGGAGATGAGTCGATATTGCCAAATGACGTTCCGTTACACTCACAGCGATTGATAGTGATCAATGGATTGATGAATTACTTGCCGGATCGATATTTGGTTCAGCTGCTGAGTCGTACGCAGCAGTTTCTTCATCCAGAGGGTCTTCTTTTGTTGTCTGGGATTTTACCAACGGACGATCAGGCTTTGTTTAATGATTTCTTTCAGTGGCCGATGATTAGAAGGAATGAACAAGAGTTGAGTCAAATGATGCTCTCACTTGGGTTCACTGTCGAACTGCACACTCGAAATGGGGGCGTGGTCGTTCAGGCTAAAATTGAATAAAAAGGAAAGGACTCGAATCGGATATTCATAATCACCTTGTCTACGCTATATTGACACCGTGTCATATTACTACCGTGTCATTTTTTATAGAATCGGATACCATGTACACCAAATACAACTTTAAACAAAAATACAACATACATATGAGGTCAATACACATGTCAAATAAATGGTTTGTATGCTCCCTTCTCGGGTTGTTCATCGCTTGTTCTGGCGGTGACAACGCAACTACGGAAGAAGCCCCAAAAAAATCTGAACCGTCTACAGAAGCAGCACCCAAGAAGATGAAATCCCTTGACTTGGCAGAGTTGCAAAAAGCAGCACAAGAGGTGGCGCTTGTACCTTCTCCTGCAGAAATGCAAAAATCACTCAGCAATGCTGGATTGACCAG
>CALDQI010000801.1:0-6934 GCA_937911635.1 uncultured Pseudomonadota bacterium
GATACATTCGTCAAGAGATTGGATTGCCTGTGGGGCGATCACTCCGATGGTGAGTTGATAGCAATATTGATACATATCAGGAAAAGGAGTCAAGGAGTATAGTGATTGAATCCATGCTCTTTGAGAAACCCCACCAAGTGAATGTTGGATCCCCTACACAGTTCAATTGCTAAGGAGGATGGGGCTCCGATGGCCATGATGATTGGAATGCGAAACGCCAAAGCCTTTTGGGCGATTTCAAAGGCTACTCGACCACTCACCAGTAGGACAAGGTCTGTTCCGGAGAGGTCTTGTTGAATCCCCCATCCAATCACTTTGTCAACGGCATTGTGTCTTCCGACATCTTCACGAAGGACCAACAGCTCTCCATCCAGCGCAAACAATGCTGCGGCATGTGTACCGCCCGTTTGACCGAACTGTTTCTGTGCTTGACGCATGATGTTTGGAGTGCGACAGATCCAAGCGTCTGATGGTAATGGTCTGAGACTGGGGAGGGGAGGGAAGTGTTGCCAAATTCGATCCTGTGTAGCCTTTCCACATATGCCGCAGGAAGATGAGGCGAAGAGGTTTCGATCGGCTGAATGGCGTCGTTTGGCAGGGACTCCACTGGCTAAGACTACGTCGACGGTATTGTATTTTGGGTCGATAGGGTCAGTGATGTGTTGAATGGCATGGATATCTTCCTTGTCTTCAATGACCCCTTCAGTCAGTAGAAATCCGGTAACAAGTTCTATATCCTCAGATCGCTCTGGCTGTCGCATCAACACGGCGATGGATCGACCCTCGATTCGAATCTCAAGGGGCTCTTCAATCGCTATTGGGTCATCCACAAGAACAGTCTGATTGTTTCGATACTTGGATATGGTGTAAGACCGACTCATCGTTTCAACAAGGTTTGAGAGGACTGTGTGCATTGTAATGGGCAATGCTTCGTTGTGTCGCTTCGATTTCATCTTGAAGAAATTCACCCACACCATGATGCAGTCCAGGATGCTCTAGCCAATGCCAAGAATGTACACTGGTTGCTAGTAGACCGCGTTTCAATTTGTGCTCTCCTTGCGCGCCGGCTTCAAATTTCGTGAGTCCACGTTGGATGCAATATTCAATTGGTTGATGGTAACACAGTTCAAAATGCAAAGAATCGATATTTTCCGTCGCTCCCCAATATCTACCGTATAGATGGTTCCCCCGTGTGAAGCACAGTGAACTGGCAACGATTTGCTCATTCTTATAGGCAAAAAAGACTCGAACCAAGGGGGCAAGAGAACCTTTGAGGGCCTCGAAGAATCCCTTCTGCATATAGGGCTGCCCCCATTTGCGAGAGATCGTATCGCGATAGCAATTCCAAATCATCGATATCTGTTCTGTGGTGAGGTCTATGCCTTCAACACACTCGATTCGATCTACACCAGTATGGGCTTTTCGCCTTTCCGCTCGCATCTTTTTTCGATCTTTGCTCTTGAACAGCCGCAACCAATCTTCAAAAGAAGATACACCAGGATTGTTCCAATGAAACTGTAGCGTTTCTCGCCGATGTATGTTTGGATTGGGTGGAGTGGAATTTTGAATACAGAGCCAGTGAATCGAGTGAGCGTTCAACTGCTCGGACAGCTGCATTGCGACATCTATCAATACAGTCTCCAGTTCTTGACGAGAATACTCAGGGTGTACGAGCAACCGATCTCCAGTAGCAGGTGTAAACGGAATGGCAGAGACCAGTTTCGGATAGTAAGGGATACCTGCTCTCTCGGATGCATCTGCCCAACTCCAATCAAAGATGTATTCACCGTAGGAATTGGTTTTTAAATAGAGTGGCATGGCCGCAATGAGTGCGTTGTCTTCCTTGATCACGACATGACAAGGCTGCCATCCACTCCGCCCACCAACTGATCCACTAGACTCTAGAGTGACTAGGAAAGCGTGGGTGCAAAAGGGGTCATCAGGATGCACCAATCGATCCCAATCAATGGGATTGATAGTGGAGAGGCTTGGGATGATGTCAACGGATGGTTTCAAACTGCTCTAGGAGTGTTTTTTTGGTGTCTGTGATGTTGAGCGTTAGCCCAAAGGTCTGCCCTAAATCGACCAACTGTGCTTTGGTCATCCGTTTTAACGCGGATTCAGAAGGGAGTTCATCAGTGGAAGGATCCACTGTTTCAGATGTATCGCCTTCTATCACTTGGTCCACCTTTGAGGAGTTAATTTCTTCATCAGAGAACGAGTTGGCCTCTTTTGAATCGTCCTCATTGGACGAGTCTTCATCCGATTCAGAAGAGTCTTCTGATGAGCTGTCTTCTTCTGCGTCTTCCCCACTTGGAGAATCCTCCACATGGAGTTCTGTGTCTGGTGTTGTAGACTCATCGACGGATTGCCCTTCAGTATCTTTGGGTTTGAATTCCATAACGACAACGTCTTCTTCAGTCTCTTCAGCCTGATCGTCGGCTAGGTTGATCAGCCATTGACCGAGTTCCCGTAAGATATCTTGACCCGCTCCAGGCTCTGAATCCAACTGTTTTGCGGCTTCTGAACCCAGCTTGTCTAACTCTTCACCTAGAGTGCCCACTTCTTGAACAATGAGGTCTCTCAACTCTGTCAATGGTCCTTCCAATCCTTCTCCAAATTGTGAAAGCAGATCTTCTATGCTACTCGCGTCAAAGTCAGATGAGGATTCAGAATCTTCGTCGGAATCTTCTTCTGAATCAAACAAGGAGATGATCTTGTCCAAGTCAGCCTCGTCAAAGTCTGAATCATCAGAGTCTTCAGAATCCCAATCGGAGTCCTCGGAGTCAGAGTCTTCTTCAGAGTCCCAATCTTCCGAGTCATCGTCCATCAATTCAGAATTGACCATGCGTTTTCCGAGCTTAAATAGATCTTTGAATAGACCTCCGAGTTCCGCCGTCATGTTCTCTAATTCGGTCATCATAATGGCTTCGGCTTCTTGTTCATTGATTTCAAAGGGGACGATTGACTCTAAATCTACAGAGGCTTCCTCACCATCTCCATTTTCGATTTTGTATTCACCAGTAAAGACGTCTTCACCAGCGGGTACCCAAAAATAACGTAGGGGAGATTTGGTGCTGTTCCACAAAATTTTGTTCATGGTGTATCCGTGTTCCGTATCTGTGATATCTTATGACTTTGGTTTGCTATCGTCTTCTAGAATATCCCGCAAACCTTTCAGCAACGTTGAGTTCGGTTTGTCTTGTCCCAGCGCTTTGTTTGCGTCTTGAACGGCTTTGAATAAATCAGGTTTACTCAAGGAATCTGACTGGTCTTCTTTCTGCTTTTGCCAGTTTTCACGGAACTCGCGGAGGAACTCAATCTCAGATTGTTCAGCATCTTTGTGGGCCTGTTCAGAGGACAAGCGTTGGTCAGCAATTTGCTCCGCAATATTTGCCAGTCCGTCGGCCACTGCTTCACTGTCCTGAATAAAGGTTGGAATACCGTCTTGATTTTTAGTCGCGTCACTCGCTGTAGATTCGAGCACCTTAGCTAAACTGACGAGTGGCTTGGTGGCTCCTTTGACTGCACGTCGACTTTCTGGGTCCATTTTATTGGCGGCATCGTGAATGTCTAGGTAAGCATCGGGATAGATGTCTCCACTGAAGAGCCCTTCGAGGTGGTTTTCAACACGAGATCCTTTGCTTCTAAATCCAAGTGTGAAGTCACCGTCGGTGGTCTGACGAGTTTGGGTAGGCAGTTGTTCTGGTTTGATCTCTGGCGGAGCATCTAGGTTGATGGCTCGTAGTAGTTCATTGTTGCCTTCGTTTTTCTTAAGACCCTGGGAGCGGCCTGTAGACCAGAAATGGTGTGCCCCAGATCGATATTGGCCTTGTACGATGGCAATAGCAACATCTGGATTTTCTGAGAGGTAATAAACCTCATCAAAGTCGTATCTATCACTAGAGAACCATCCATTGCGTCCTTCATTGTCTCCAAAGGCCTTGAAGTGCTCCTTACCATCTTTGAAATGTCCACCGGCTACAGCACTGGCAACATCTGCATACGATGCCAAGTAGAAGTCTTCGTCAAACTGTCCAGTTCGCTGCAGCGATTGAGCCAATTCAACTATGGCTTCTGGACTGAGTGCTTGAGACTCACCGAGAATCTCAACGCGGAGTGTACTGAGTTCAAAGTCGGTCAGTTGGAGTGGTAAGTGAGCGACATTGCCTTCTACTTTTGCCTCTAGATCATCACCGATGGTGTCACGATTGCGATAGACGTCGTCTGCAGAGGTCCAGATGCCTTTGATCAGGTTTTGTCCAATAGCGGCTTGGGCTTCGTCATTGCTCTTTTGATGCTGGGTATTGAAGACACCTTCAGCATCTCGAAGGAATTCATGTCGCTGATTGGATAAGGTGACACGTTTTGCTTTCAGATCTTCAATGATCTCTTCCTTTTCTTCATCAGACAGCGTGGCATCTTCATTTGTGGTTTTGATATCGTCATCGATTTGTTGGATCGCTTTATCTGAGGGGTCTCTCTCTGGGACCAAGATGAAGTTGGCAACAGAAGCCAGCGTGAGTGTCCCTTCGATTCCTGGTGTCGGAGTGGTCTCTTCTTCTTGGTTGTCATCTTCAACAGGATCTTCAACGATGTCTTCACGCTGTGCAGAACCAGTTTCTGTGATATCGACAGACTCTTCTTTTGTATAGTCACCCACAAAATCACTGTGATCCGTCGGTACTTTGATTTCTGTGATGCCGTGTTCAGGCAAGGTTTGCAATTCTCCCGCTTCGGTTACTGCATCCCCATCGTCTACCCACAATCGAAGGCCTTTGAACTCTTGTGCTGTGATGACGCCATTGTTATCGATGTCGAAGTAGTGTGCGAGTTTCTCAAACCCGTTGGCAAAGACAGCCTGTCCTTCTACATTGTACTCAGACATCATCTCCGTATTGTCATCAATGATGCCGTTCCCATTGTGGTCCCAAACCAGCATACCGTCGCCATTGCCTGCCATCCATTGCGTGCGTTCTTTATCTTCTCGCTTGCCATAGAAGTAGGTTGCTGGTTCACCGTTCACCCATTCACCAACCCATGCACCGGCTGAATCAAAGAGTTTCGCTTTGTTTCCTTTGGATGTGTCTTCCTTCCATTTTTGACCGATGGTTTCCGTTTTGCCTGAGTCATACTCGGCTTTTCCGCGTTGTAAGGAAGGTGCTCCCAACCCTGGACGATACGTACTGGATGAGAATTCCCAAGAGGAACGATCCGGCTGCATGTCAAACTCAACCATATCCCCACCAACAGATGTGACGCCCAAGTCATCTTTATCGTATGCATTGGATGTACGGGTGAGTTTGAGAGTCAGATCATCACTCTGAATACGGGCAGAACCCTTTTTCTCATTGAGCGAAATCTCTGCCTCTTGTGGTTTCCACGAATCGCCATCCTCTGCCTCGACTCCAATTTTCCACGTACCGGAAGCATTCGTAGAGTTCCCAGCAGTTTGCATTCCGTTGTTGGTGTTGGCATCGCTGATGATGTACCGCGCATTGTTCCGCTGCCGTAGAATCTCAATGTCCCATGCTCCTGATGGTATTGAGACGGGTTTCTTAGCGACTGGACCGCCGGTCACTTCTACTTTACCGTCACCATTCAGATCAAAGATAAGTGGGTCTGGACTCATGCGTATGGATTTGGTTGTTCCAACGGAGAGTCCGTCCTCATCGGTGAGAGAAAAGATGAAGTTTGCTGTACCGTGTCGTCCCTGTCTATTTTTGAGGCTCATTTGGGTTGAGAAGGAGGACCCTTTTTGATCGACGTTGTTCAGACCGCTGATGGCGGAATCACCAGTAGGACGAAGTTGCCATTGAAGATTTGCATCAGACCCGTCTGGATCGACTCCTTTGGCAGATATTTGGACTTTTGAAGACCAGCCGGTTGAACTCGGAACACTTGCTGAAGTGATCTGTGGTGGTTCGGGTGGTTTGATCGCATCAATCTCTTGCTTATGTGTGACATAGGCACCCAGTTCATCGGTGAGGGTCAACTCGATGCCGTACTTGTCATTGTTCTGTGCGTTGTTCGCGATGTGCAATTGACTGAGATTGAGGGTCTTGCCTGTGCCATCTCCAGATTGATTCACACCTTTACCAATCCAAGACCATTCCCACATTAGTGCGAGGTCTTCAGGGTCAGAACCTTTGATAGTGGCGTTGATTTGTTCACCGGGATGAGGTGCCTTATTCGAGAATTGTACCGAATCAACAGAAGGGGGCTTATTTTCATTCTTTTTAGCGGTTTGTTTGTCTTCGTTGGTGAAGAGAACCTCTGCAACTTGTTGATTCGTAGTGTGTACTTCTGTTCGAGTTGATGTCCCATTCAGTGACATCATGACCAATGACTTGTACACACCCAACTCTGGTTCTGCGTACATCATGTTCTTCAAGTTTGTTTGGGCATCCCGTTCAGCAACATTGAGGTTGACGTCTAGCACTCCGTTGTCGATGGTAACTTTGCCGGCATCTAGGTCATTGGCAAGACGTTGCGCGACGTTCCCAAGTGCAAACTCATGTAGGCGAGTAAACTTGTCCTTCTTCTCCTGTGTATTTCGGAAGACGGTCATTTCGGCTTTGGAAGAGATGCTGATGTCTGAGCGACCAGATTTGGCGGTCACGTCTTGAGTCACTGGGAACACGTACAATGCATCTGGATCGGGCTCCTCTTCTATGGGCTGATCTTCATAAGTCGTGCCAGCAAAGTTTTGAGAGGTGGTTTTATCGACTTCGGTACGCTGCTTGGTGGTGGATACCATTTTGTGTGCACCTGGAATCACGATCTCTGTGATGCCTTGAGAGGCAAGGGTTTGAAGTTCACCTTCTTCAGTTTTGGCATCCCCATCATCGACCCACACTTTGAGTGTCTTCAGTTCTTCGCCTTTGATGACGCCATTCTGATCGAGGTCGAAATAGAAGGCAAGTTTCTCGAA
>CALDQI010000802.1:0-5715 GCA_937911635.1 uncultured Pseudomonadota bacterium
CTATGGGTAGAGACGGTCTCTGGAGTCTTCATGTTTGATGATTATTATTCGTTCCATCCTCTACTGCAACTGAAGCAATCCATCTGTGTGGTTGGTTTTTTCGGTACACCATTGGCGCAGTCTGTTCGATTTATGCAAGCCATATCTGGTTTGCCGGTACAAGACCTCGAGCGGTTACTGGAACACAAACTGGGGTCTAGACTGGAGCATTACTTACAAGGGCATCACAAAGACCAGCTTCAAGCCCTTGAATTAGACATCGTCCAGTCTGTATTGGGTGAACAACCATCCGTCATTGCACTTCGCCCATCGTCTTTGCGATCCAGAAAAATTAGAGACACCTTGAATCGATTGGATGGTGTGGTGTTCATGCAACCCTTATCCATTTTACTTGGGCAACTGGATTCCATCCATCAAGACAATCGCCGAGAAAGATTTCATGATTTGGATCTTCAGTTACCCGTGACAGAGACTCAGCTTCAAGCTGAATGGATTGTTTGGAAAAGATATTTGCCCAATCATTGGAAAGAGATCCAAAGCAGTGAGACTGCTCCGAGTGCGCTTGGTCAGGAATTATGGAATTACATTCAAGACTCCTTCTAAGAAGACATTCTCGGACTATAGATCTACAATGGGTTGGTGAAACTAGAACTTGTCAGGCGTGAGATTGACTTGTGGATCAAGAAGAATACCACCGATTGTAAAGACTAAATACAGTTTTCCACCGGAATGAGGTGGTCAGAATGCTCTAAGTGAATTAATTTTCAATGAACCACTATGGTTTAAGCAAAGAGTGACAGTGCAGTTTGTGCTTGTATCTTTGCTGGCAAATGTTGTATAACAGTACAATGCATGACTGTATTCCAGAGATTTTTGGATAGAGTTTCAAATCTTTTGCATTTACACAAAACAGGTTGTTCCATGATCACATTTCTTTTTCGCGTGTTGCTGCTCCTGTTGATCATTCCCAACATTGCCTTTGCGGCAACGAACGGAAATATCAAAGGATCAATTGTCGATGAGTATGAAGTGCCTCTACCCGGGGTGGTCATCACTGTCACATCAGACAATTTGATGGGGGAGAGACAGGCTCAATCAGACGCAAACGGGCAGTATTTTATCGCCGAGTTGCCTCCTGGAACCTACAGGCTCGAAGCCAAGCGCGATAAGTTTCAAACCGTCATACGCCCAAATGTATCGGTAAGAATTGGTGCGAATGCCATTGTGAACTTAACGATGCCTCTCGCTGGTGCATCGGAAGAAATTGTCGTCGAAGAAACGCGCGCGGTCATCGATACTGAATCTGGGAACCAAGGATCTGTATTGACGAAAGAGTTCTTGGAGCGTATTCCAGCCGGTCGATCTTACCAGCAGGCTGCTCAGTTGGCGGCTGGTGTTACTGGGGGGGCCAATCCGAATGTTGCTGGTGCTTCTAGCAACGAGAATACGTATCTCATGGATGGGGTGAACATCACCGACCCCGTTACGGGAACCTTCTCTTTGAATTTCAACTTTGATGCGATCGAACAGTTGCAAGTTCTTACTTCTGCCTATGACCCTGAATATGGACAAAACTTGGGTGGGGCGATCAACATTGTAACAGAGAGCGGTGGTAATACCTTAGAATTCAACTTGTATGGTCAGCACTTGAATGGTGAATGGGGACCGAAAGGAGATGCAGTATTTGCCTCAGATGGTTTCCAACTCGCACCAACTGACTTTGACTCCAAGTTTCGCACGACTCAACTTTCCGGAAAGGTCTCTGGTCCAGTGATTCGTGACCGGATGTGGTTTGTCGCCTCTTATCAGTACTCTCGAACATTGATAGCGCGTACCGGGATCGATTTGCCACGAGACTTCGACGGGCATTATGTTTTGGGTAAGTTGACGTATTCTCCAAATGCTTCACACCGGATTACGTTCCTTGGTCAAACTGACCCAACCACCATTGACAACACGGATCAAAGTTCTCGATTCATCAATCCTGAAGCACAAGGTCGTCAAGCACAGGGTGGATGGCTGTCCTCTTTGCGGTGGGAGTGGTACATCTCTCCTGAGCAGTTCTTGGAAACTCAAGCCACTGTACAAAAGACGTACATTGAGGCTTATGGGGTGCCGTGTACTCACAACAAAGACTTGGGATACCATGCTTGTGAAGAAGAAGAGATGGAGAACAATATTGACTTCATTACTTCGCCGCGTTTGGGGTCCTTCAATGCATTCGACAAAGGTAACTACACTTATTACACGTTTGATGATCGTTGGAGAATCAACTTTAGTTCCAAATACTCTTTGCTTCAGCTGCAGTTCCTTGGTTCTCACGATTTAAAAGGTGGGGTATCTTCTGACATTTTGATTTGGGATTCAGTCTTTGGATACATGGGTAACTTGTACTACGTCGATTTGAACGCCCAGTCTTACAATCCGGATACGTATCAAAACTACTACTGGATTGAGACCTCAGGTCCCCTGAACTACAGCACAACTTCAAATCAGTTCTCATCATTTTTGCAGGATGTGTATAAGCCAATCTCCAACTTAACGTTCCGATACGGTGCTCGTTATGACCGAGCGGTGTTCCGAAATGACGTTGGTGATCCGATCATTGATGTTGGTGTTGTCCAGCCTCGTGTTTCAATTATTTGGGATCCATGGGCCGATGCGCAGACCAAGCTTGTCGCCAACTATGGTCGTTTCTCAAATACTGGTCGTATTGGCGTTGCAGACTATCTCTCTAAGGCCGGTTTGGGTTCCAAGCTATTCTTGGGAGAGTTCTTCAATGAGTTCACCAATGGATCTGCGAACAACTACGATTATACTCCTGCCGTCAACCTAAACTCCATGCACTCAGATATGATTGCTCCTCGTGCAGACGAGTTCTCGTTGGGTGCGGAACGTGCTCTCATCGCAGACCTGGCTGCAAAGTTGTACTTCACTGGTAAGTTGACCCGCAACTTGTATGCCTTCGATGAAACGAATTTGTACTGGGATGAAGACGGATACAACATTATTGGTACTGGAAATGGTTCTGTGATCTCCAGTTATCGCTTTCGTACTCCGGACATCGCACAGCGAAACTATATTCGTACAGACTTTGGGGTGAATAAGGTGTGGTCGAATCGTTGGGAAGCTCAGGTCAACTACTCTTACACAGTCTCTCGCGGTACTGCTCAGGGGACGCCATCTTCTTTTCTCAGTGTACCTCAGCAAGTTGAATACTTCATTGGTCGCTATCTGGGAACGGATATTACGCATGACATCACCGGTGGGTTTGCCTGGGAACTTCCAGATGATCCATGGACCACTCGATTGGGTGCCACCTTCTTCTTAGAAAGCGGATATCCAATTTCTCGAACCTATCAAAATGGTAACTACAGTGACGATGGTCGTACGTTCATCTATAAAGATACCGTTGGCTCCTATGCGCGTTCTCAAACGTGGTATGAACTCAATCTACTGATTCAGCAAGCGGTTCCTGTACGCAAAGGTAAACTGTGGGGGATTTGTCAGCTAGACAACGTTACAAACGCCCGTACTGGTTGGAGCGCATTTACATCCTTCGATAACCGTTGGATCATCTCATCGAGACAAAACCCTGTCCGTGTGACATTGGGTGGGAGGTATGAATACTAATGTTGATAATGTTAAGTGCATTGCTACTGGCACAATTACAAGGTTGTGCGTTTGATGAAAACCTGAACTACTATGATCTTCATGGAACTGTAAAGATTCCAATTGCAGCGACTCAGTTCGTGCAAGGAACGGGTGACGACGCTAAAATCTTAGACGATATTCGTGCTCTGGGTCCACTCTACTTGGGTGTGTATCCCGGGGTTGAAGAAGGGCTTTATCCTTATCCTCATCCATCCATGGGACCGATTCTATCAGAAGGTCAAGACGGGAATGCGTATCCATACGGTGGGAATACGGTAGGGCGTTTCGATTGGGCGTGTTACCAGCAGCTGGTGTGTAAAGTTAGCACAGGTCGATTTGAAGACTATGGAGACATCATTGATTTCTTCGCCAATGTTCTAGAAGAGCCACTTCGCACCTTAGATGGAGAACCTGTGTCCTCTTCTACAGAATACCAAGAGCGATGCTACGAGGTAGAGTACTCTACAGGTGAAAATGAAATGCTTTTCGTAGGCGAGCGTGATTTTCGTATAGAAGGAGACTTTTTGGTCGCCGATGTCGTCATTCCGCACATTCCAATGAATGCGGGTATGAAGATTTGGGGCTGGGTAGATATGCCATCTACGTCCTATGAGTTTTCTACTTGTGATCCAACTGTTGGAGATCAGGTCAACTATTACGCTGAGCGGTATTCTTTGGGGACCAATGCAATTGATGTATTGAATTATCCAGGGAAGTACATTGACTTTGGTGACTGGGTGGTGCAGACCCCTGCCGAAATCACAGATCCAAATGTTGACTTCGAACTCGTGGTTGACTTTCACTACGTAGAAGAAGAGTAAGGAGCATCTCATGAATAAATCAATTCTTCTTTTGGCTACGGGTCTTACGCTCATTGCGTGTGACCGAAGCGGTGATGATTATGTCCCCGCTGCAGATGGCACCTATCCTGCCGTGATTGACGTTGGTGAAATGACCGTGATGAATGCAGAACAGCTACAGGCGTTGCGTTCTGAAGGCAGCAATGCTCGCTCTTGGTGTCAGGACAACTTGGATGAGAATGGCAATCCATACTGTTACTATGGACTATTGGGTCAAGCACCGACAGGTGTTAAAGGTGGTGCTACCTTTACGTTCCGTGGCACTGGTGATCGTGTGTGTATCGTGACCGATCCAGAGACCGTATTTTGGAACACAGCCGTTGCCAGTGTCAATCCAGATGACAGTTATTCCTATGCAGATTTAGAACAAGATGATGGAGACATCGATTTGTTCGCTGGACTTTCTTCTTACTACACTGGTTCTCCAGGTGTTGAGTTGGGAGACTTTAAAGGGTTTTTCACCGACTCGCTCGGAAACTCTGTCGCGATTGAGTATGGTGAGTGTTTTCAATATGGTGCGCAGTCTGGGATGAACAATGCCCATGCAGGTCGTGCATCAGCTGAGTATTGTACGATCAACACTTCGAATCGCGTAGACAAACTGTATACAGTTGTGTTGGAGTCGTTCGCTGTGCCTTTAGATGATGGGGCCCTGGGATTTGGAGCGGTTGTGCTCGATGGATCTTGCGGAGATTATGTCATCAACGAATGTACGCTCTTTGGTGAAGGCTTGGAAGCGCAGTTCGATGAAAACGATGATGTATCGATAGATGCAAATGGTGAGCAGGTAGCATTGGCACGTCCATGTACGGTTCAACTTGAACAAGCATCGTGTGACGGTGGGCTCCAATCTTTCTGTTGTGAGTATCCCGCTTTATGTGGTGAAGATGGTGATCAGACGCAATGTGAAACAGCACCAGAACTTCCGGATAATCTGACGTGCCCATCGTATTGTGATGCATACGCAGACCTCGATCCCGACAATTGTACTTCTGAATAAATCGTCTGTAGTTGAATCTGACGATTGTAAAAGACCCTTCTCATTGGATATACTGATGAGGAGGGTTCTTTGTGCCTGTAAGATCTACATTGCGATGGTAAAAACGTATGAGTAAAGAAGAGGGGAAAACATTCTTCACCTTGTTTAGTGGAAGTTTCGATACAGAGTCACAGGACTCTGTATTGACACTCAGCCCGTTTT
>CALDQI010000803.1:0-2762 GCA_937911635.1 uncultured Pseudomonadota bacterium
CTGTACAAGTCCTTGATATACGTAAAATTAGTGGAACAGGCGAAGATCGTTACCGTCTAATTATTAGTGATGGACGTTTTTATGCGCAATCTATGATTACTACACAACTAAATAGTTTAGTCGAGGAAAATAAATTGCAAAAAAATGCTATTGTAAAACTAAATGAGTATATTATTAATAAGGTAGGAGAACGCAAAATCGTTATCGTTTTAACAATGGATATTCCTATTCCACAAACAAACAAAATTGGCAGCCCCATTCCAATCGAGAGAAAAGAGGAGAGGAAAATCACCCATTGCCCCTGTTTGAGACTTCGTCCTGCGGTTAGACGCTGTACAAAGTCTTGATCGACGCCGTGTGTTGCCATGTCGAATAGAAACCCACCGAGCAATCCATACACAAAGGGCTTGGGATTGCCCCAGTCTACGATTGTTGTTTTCCCCATATTCGCAGCCGTTTCCATCATTGCTCCCCATTCTTGACCACTGACATCTGGAATGAGGACGTGCGCGACGATACCACCGCCAACAAAGAGTCCCATTTGCACAATATCCGTTCGGGCTACAGCTTTCAGACCACCGATCAGAGTGTAGAGGAAAGTTAGACCCGTCACCAAAATGATGCCTGTGTAAATAGAAATGCTGAGAAATGCAGATACCAAAATGCAACCCGAGAAAAGTCTGACTCCAACAGAGAGGATTTTGCTGAGGCTGTACATCACAGCAACCGTTCGTTGTCCCGAAGGTAAACCGATTCCCTTAGCCATGACTTCATAGACGGTCAGACCTGAGTCATAGACTTTGGGGAGAAAAACCATCGCAATGATCACTCGCCCGACTATGGCACCGATGTAGATTTGAACGAACGAGAAATTGGTGTCAAAGGCCAGCGCTGGAATGCCTAAGAAGGTCAGCGCTGAAACTTCTGTTGCAATAATTGAGCACAGACTTTCCAATGGCGTCAGGGATTTTCCAGCTAAGTACTTGGACTCTGCTGCGTTATTGGACTGAGTTGTCCCATCTCGTCCACTCCACCACGCCAGTACAAAAACGCCAACGATGTAGCCAAGTAGTATGATTCCATCTATTGTATGCATAATTGCTCCCTATTGTATATCATTCGTGTGCTTGATCTGTATAGGTTGTATTTGGGGGAGAAAAATCGGAATTGGGCATGGTTCGAAGCTCCATAGTTACACTTTGGGATCCGTTTACTACGGTGTATTCGAAGCCTGTATGTTGACAGACATCGTATACATATTGACGAATCTTCGAGGCAATAGGGAGCAATTTGATATCTGAAGGTGTATACATTGCAAAATTCCTGGAACAGATCAGAAGCATCTTACTTTTGGCTCTAGAGATTAGGACATTGAATCGATTGATATCGTAGAAGAATGTTTCTTCCGATCGAAGTTGGTCGTCGGCTGATATTCCCATTGTTCCGATGATAAAGTCTCTGGCAGATCCTTGGAATTTATCTACAGAAGTGATGCACCCAACCAGTTTTTCTTGTAGGTCATCATCATCTAGATGGGTCAGTCGATGTGGTGTGGTCAAGCCTTCTTGGACGCCACGGATAATTAAACTGCCATGTGCATTGTGTGGTGAGACCACACCCAGCTGTTGGTCCCAAAAGTCGATTTCTCCCTGTGTATCTTTTGGAGCACAGAGTTGGAAGTATGCGAGGATGACATCCACAGTGATCGCTGCTTCAGTTTTACTAAACACTGTATCTAAGGGACTTTCGTGTACAATGGTGTTGACCACGCATTCTCGTTGGAGAAGAGATCGAAGCCACGGCGTGTGGATGTGTGTAGGGATATCTAGAGGGATTCGTTTTAAATTGGTCGCATGATTTTTGGCTGGCCACAACTCATTATACAATCCCAACAGTTTGATGCAGGTTACGATATCTGCGTGCGATCGATAATTGTACTGGAGAGCCACTTGTGCTGGCGCTGTCCCAGCAAGGTGTGTTTCTAAGTAATAGAAAAATGACGAGTCGATAAGATGCTTCAATTTCTCTGGTGGTTCAACTTGACTAATTGGTGGCAGTTGATTGTGGTCTCCCACGAGGACCAATCGTGTGATGTTGTCTGGAGAAGGCGGATTTTCCAATGTCAGTTCATTCACCATAGATGCATCGACGGAGTCTGGCGCATTCACTGTGCTTGTAAAGGGAAGCACCATTTGCAACGCCGCCATTAAATAGTTGGTGGGCAGTTGGGACGCCTCATCAATGATGATCAAATCGAAACCATTCATCTGTTTCTGAGAACCAAAAAATCAAATCCATACACATATCTCGGCCCGTTGGACTACGTGACGCACGACACCAGCCGGGAAAAGCCTGTCTACTTTCAATTTCAAATTCTCGAGTGGCCTATTCCGGATGACGTCATCGAACGAATGCAGCTGCAGCTAGTACAGGGAAATTCGGCGATCAGCGATCAAGTCTCGGATCTGAAGACCAATGAACTGCGAGTAACCCCACCACCAAGCGGTCGTCAGCGACGCGGAACTACAACGGCTGCTTTTCAATCTCGAAAGCAACCACATAACCCGCAAAAGGATGCTCAGAATCGTCGACTCGGCCTCGCCGGGGAAAAGCTCGTCCTCCAGCACGAAATACAACATCTGAGACAGAAGGGACGTAGTGACCTCGCTGACGAGGTATGCCATGTGTCTGTCATCGAGGGTGACGGTGCTGGATTTGACATTCGTTCGTTTACGCCAGAAGGCACCATGAAATACATCGAG
>CALDQI010000804.1:0-3618 GCA_937911635.1 uncultured Pseudomonadota bacterium
AGGCATTGCAATGGAACCAGACGCCTTCACAAATCGAGTCCACGATATAGAATATGTTGCACATGATGACCGTCCTGCCGTCGATACATTCTTCAACACCTATGGACACCAAACCGCCATTCTGAACGGATTGATTGTTCCCAGTGTCAACCACGCGATTTGTGATCGATTACTGTATTCGGATAGTTCTACCGGTAGTTCACCCGATTGGGCTACACAGATCGCCAGTGCTCAATCTGAACGATACACACTCCCACATGTTTTAATCTCTGGACGTGTTTTAGCTGGAAATCGAGCCAACCTGATTGTCAATGTTGGCACCGAAGGACAAATGAGCCAGCTGCTGTCTGGAGACCTGATGACCATCGCCGATCACAGTTCAACCAGTCCCGGTGTCGTGACACAAGCAATTATATCAAAACACCTTTCTCAATCGGCATCGACAGTGAACAATGCCTTTGGTGAATTCTACGAACAATCGATGGCGCGAATCCGCTTCATGAAGGACATCTCTGATTCAGGGTTGGTAAACTGGAATACCGATGGATCAATCACTTCACAACTCCATTTGATGAAAGACCTATTTAGAAATGATCTGGCGCGATGCGTCACTCTAGAGTTCAAACGAGAATCATTTGATAGTCATGTAGACAATGACTCGAAACAGTCCGCCAATTTCCAAGATCTCTTCGAATTTCTAAATGAGGTAATGACCGTACTCCAACACACCCCTTCTTCAACAACAGGTACATTATTGGACGAGGTCTGCGTCGTTGTATTGAGTGAGATGGGTCGCACTCCGTATGAAAATGGCGGAAAAGGCAAAGATCACTGGCAACATACCTCGGCCATGCTAATGGGATCAGGAATACGAGGTGGATGCACATATGGAGAATTCTCTGACTTGTTTTACGGGCAACCTATAGACCTACAATCTGGTGATGTGACGCCTACAGGACAAGATATTAGCACTCGTCTACTTGGCGATACCCTCTTAGCACTTGGGGACGTTGGAAATGAATTCACCCCCTTAGGTGAACCAATATGGGCAATGCTTCAATAGGTTATGGATCAAACTTTCGAAGAGACTTTTGGTCCTCTAATTCTGAACCACATTCCAACCAAACCTGCAGTAGCGCCACATCACCCTCATCCAAATCCCATGCAGGTGGCATGACTGGATTCTCTGGCGACGTTACTCGCAGAATGGCATCTTTCCATAACCACACGGATTCAATAGAATCAAACGATATCGATTCTGGTGCACCATGTCGATTGTTGGCTTCTGAACCATGACAGCCATTGCAATGCTGCCGTAAGAAGGTCTCACCAAACTCAGCATAGGTAACCTCATCTTCTTCGGCACACCATTCTGGTGCTTCTGAACCACAACCAATTACACCAAATAAGATGATCCAACCCATACCCAAAGGGCTTATCTTGCATTCAAACGTCATACAGTCATCGTATCCAATTAAAATGAAATTTAAAAGTCGCCGAATCAAGTCAAATAGTTCCCATGCCAGTTCATTCAACAACTAATCCTGAATACCTCATACAACTGCAAAGAATTCCTCTGAAAATGTAGACAACCGTGACGAAATCAATGCTGAAGGATATATTGTCCCATTCACTTTTTATGGGTTCATCATATGTCTCGTGATCATGCATTGGATGCCACTCGAACATTTGCAATTTGGTTTATGATTGTATGTCATATAGCCCGATTAATATACAAAGAAGGCTATCAGCTGACAGATTCAGAGGGCATCTTTGCAAGAATGCGCCCATCGTTCAAAAGGGCAGACTTGGATGGTACAAATTCTTTGAACATAGAAGAGTTCTCAACTCTTTTTGAAACCACGTCTGAGAGTGTCATCTCGCCTCTATTTACAACCTATGATACAAATCAAGATCTGCTGTTGTCATTTAAAGAGTTAACGTCCGGGGCTACAAGGGTTGCACTTCGACCGTTTTACATGGACTTTTCGTTGGATATTGAGCCATTGTGTCAGGCTCTTTTCATGACTATGGTGGGTGTAAGCATGATTTATTCATTGAAACTCACTCGCAAACCAGAACTTTGGAACCGTAGACAACTTCGTAGGGCTGCAGAACTATATGCGATCGGATTTGTATTTTTCATCGTACAGTATGGCATCCAATGGCCTTGGATGGTTATCGGACACGGCATTCTAATTTCCATTTCTTCTGCGATTGTGCTGTCGATTCCTCTCGTTACGAGTGTTCGCCTTGCTTACCTGACCTTTTGCGGGCTGTGGACGACACTGCTGACGCTCAATATCTTAGACATCCGAATCGGGTTTATCAATGCGGGGAATGGTCCGTTTATGCCCCATGTCATCCTCACAGTATTCGGTGTCATAGCGGGTGGTATACTGATGGGCGAGAATCGAAATCGTCAGAAGTGGTTCGTTGGAGTGATGGCATTGTTCTTGATTGTCTCTTTATCTCAGCTTGATTTTTTGCAATACTTCACCTATCCGGAAGACACCAGTGCGCCGTATGGTCGAAGAGATTTCAAGTCTACGTACCACACCTTCGGGAGTAATGGATTAGAGCAAATCTGGGGACTTATTCAAGGCGAAAAGCTACGAGTCTCTGTCAAAACATACTACAACTATACCGCAACCTCAATCCCACTGCTGATGTCTCTATGTACTGGAGTATATCTATTCTTCAGATCATTGGGTCCATTGACAGAGAAGTTGTCCCCCCTTTGGGCTGTCGGTCGTCATAGTCTCGGAGTGTATGTCCTGCATCTAATATTGATTGCTCTATGCACGGTAATATTTGGGAGTATGAGACCGTTTGAAAATGGATTGGAGATCAACTCAGCGCTCGCTGTGATCGTATCGATTTGCTACGGTTATGCCCTGTTCAAAGAAAGGAATACCAGCACTACAAGGGTTGAGGAAAAGCCTGTAAACTCAACCGAGTGAAATATGTCGTTCCATCCCCCCATTTCTCCTCTCAGTCATGAACATCATGTGGCGTTCAATGATGAGGATTTTACACAGTATTACCGCTCCTCAACGGATGTATCAGCGCCTAGATCCAGAGCTCATAAAAGGACAATTCTCACAACATAATTTGCCCCGAAACCATCCGAAAAGATGGGCGAAAATCGTTAAATTATAGCCCCTTTTAAACGGAGAATATATGGCATCAACCTGGATTGAGACAAACACCTTTTACAACAAACTTCTATCCATCTGTTGGAAGTTTAAGCTTCCAGTTTTGTCGAAAAATGATCAACTGGATCTTTTTCCAAAACTAGTACGAACAATAGGACATTCAGATTTCATGGACCAAATGACTCAATATATTGAAGAGTTGTCCCTACCAGAAGAAGATCGTGATGGATATGATGATATTCGAGTCAGAATGGGTGAATGGTACTCCGCCCCATCAAGCTGTCAACCATTCTTGGCAGAATATTTAGCAGACTGGACTCAAAGACAATCTATTTTGCCGGATACCTTTTTTGTCCAGCGAAAGATTATTGAATCGATTCAATTCATTCGAAATTCAGACGGATCAGTAGAGGTCGAAATCCATAATCAGGGGGACAAATGGCCAATCAATCGTACGTTC
>CALDQI010000805.1:0-4033 GCA_937911635.1 uncultured Pseudomonadota bacterium
GTCGAACTTTGCATGCCGGTAAAGCCATTGACGCAGAAACTTGTAAGAAACCCCGCACCCACGTCTCTGGTACATCAATCTTTTCTTCTCGATACAGTTCTTCTCCGATTGTATCCAGATTGAATCCCGTTGGGTCTATCTCCAAACTGGTACTGCGATAATCTCGAATCTTTTGAAATTCATTGTACAGCCCAGTAGAGTAATCTATATTTGTGGTACCGGTGGATCGATTGGCTATGGATTGTGTGTCAAAGATGTTGTAACTACAAGACAATCTCCCATAACTAGATTCGTCCTTGCTGAAGCACTCGAAGAACACGTCTTCCTTGTGTACCGTAATCACAGGGTCTAAAACCCACCAAGCTTCATTGTTGACTTCTGCCAACCAATCAAAATACTTTTGCAATGCTGTATCTCGATTATCAGAGGTCCGACGCACCTCCTGGATTTTCTCATCGATCACCAAGATCTTCTGGGAAATATCTTGAATCTCCTCTTTGAGAAGTGCGCTCTCTGCCATATACAACGCTCGAGCCTTTTGTTCTTCTACCTCTCTCCATTTTTGGTAATCAGATCTTGGCTTTGGAACAAATCGTTGGTCATCGACCACAACATCGTGCAGGGCTGAAATTGCTTCGCGAAAATGTATCGACTTCTGCGGTAGCAGCAACCCCCTAAAGGCCACGGGATGTTCACGAAGACTATCCGGAACAAAAGAGAGTTCCGAAAAACCACTTGTGGTTGTGACACTAGAATTGCCGAGATAACGATAGTCAAATAGCATAAAAAACCCCGTAAAATTACAAAGATGTGAGAGATATTTCAGTAGAGTCTTGAAGTGTTGGATAGAGAGACTTCATATCAAACAAGAGAGCAATTGCGCGGTGCTGTTCCGACTTGAGATGCGATGCCGCAAGCCAATTCAGCATGGGCTCCAACTGTTCTGAAAACGCCTTCGAATCCTCCACTCTTCGTTCAAGAAGCGACCACAAAAGGTTCTTCGTTGTTCTCGATTTGTGAACGCGTCCATAGGCTCTTTTAAAACAGGGCAACAGTTCAGAGAACTCTTCGACTGTGGAGAACAACGATGGATGAGAACTTTGTTGATGCTGTGCCAATAGACTGATCACAAAAGCCTCTACCTCCCAGGATGGGTGCTGAGCGAGTCTTCTCATCATCTCCTGCAATCGCTGTTGGTCACCATCAATCAATGTGGAAATCGAAACCTCTACGGTATCTGAAGTGATTTCTGCCTCCTTTCCATGTGCAAAAACATACAACTTCTGGAGACCAAAGGAACGCACCTTTGGACGAACAGAGTCACATACACGAATGATGTTGGGCAAATCCCAAACATCAAACATGTGTTGCTCACACAATGCAAAGACTCGCTCTTGAGTATCATCCCAATCGGCTTCAAGGAGACGAAGTGTAACCCCAAAATCATCTTTCAGTAATTGTACACTGGCCTCCATCAACTCCCAAGAATATCGACGCACCTCAACATACTTGTTGTTTGCAAATTGTATAATTTGAGAGATGGAAATATTTTGTGGTGTAAAGTTCTGACGCATCAACCGCAAACCAAAATCACAAACGACATTGGACTCTGATTCAAGCAAATGATAGACAAAACGGTCAGGAATGAGGTGAAGTCGAGACTTACAATTTCGCTGGACAAAGGAAATGACATATTCATAGTTGCCAACAAAAGATTCTCTCTTGAGCAACTGGCGGACGAGCAGCTCCAACACGCGTTTATAAGCAAGATCTGGAGCTTCGTTGGTCAATAGTTGCAACAACTGGATCTTTCCACGCTCACGTATATCTGGATGTAAATGAACAGCCATCGAGACCCAGAAAGACGCATATGTAAGTGAAGCGTCTTGTGGGAACGTCTGACACAACTCTTCTATAGCCTCCACGCCACGAAGAGCTTCATATGATACCACCTGATTCGCTTTGGCACCTTTTCTTGTCTGTGTCGACATGCGCCCCAAAATCTTGCGGGCGATATCAACGGCTTCAATCGGATATGCATTCACCAGAACCCCGAGCAAAGGAGACAGGGTCGTTCGAACCACTGCACTGGAAGAAAAGAGTCTAGGGTACCACCAATCAGAATTATGCGGTGGACGAATATCTTCTACCGAGATGCCTTTTAAATATGTTTTGACGATGGCACTCACCTGCTCAAAAATAGGCTTGTAACTTTCAGGCAGCGGCTTTAGAATTGTCGGCTCTAACAACTCATCCCAAAGTTTAAGAGCCAGTGCATTGTCGGTTTTGATCCGTTCTATCATCTTTGGAATGAAGGGGGCACGAAGCCCTTGCAATTCTGAGAAGAAGGCTGTAAAGACAAACTCTGTATCGGAAAAGAGCATCTCTTGTGTAATGGATGACAGAATCGCATTCCATGCAGATTTTCGATGCCCTACAAAGATTGGCGTGCCGTTGACTTTGAGAAGCTGTGCATACAGCGCTTGGAGGAGAGAGAGATGATACTCTGTGGTGTCACCAAGCACCCGCTGGAGAAACCGCCAACCCAAATCTTGGGTACTCTTGTCTGAATGTCCAAGAAGATCTAACCAAAGCAAGCGATGTTTATTGAGTCCACGTTGTTGAATCTTTGGAAAAAGTAGCAAGAAGGACTGCCTGAGTTTCTGATCTTGTACCTGCAAGAATTCACGCAAAAGCGATGTAGGAAAGTCGTCCAGTGGTGTCTCATGAACTGTGATGATGTGCCCTGCCAGTGCACGGACCGATTGTTGCGGGTGGTGAATGAGAAAACGTAGGACTTCCAGGTCAAGTTTGGGGAACATAGGAGAACAGTGCTCTTTCAAAAGATCGAGAACCTTTTTGATGAAGGACTGCTTTTCGGCTTCTTTTTGAGCATCTTGCGCGGTTGATCGAACCTCTCCTGGGTAATCTATTTTCGCACCTTCGCTTCTCAAACCCGTTTGAAAAGGAGGCTGTGAACCTTTTGGTTCTCCTGACTCCCCAAAGAAGTCTCGAAAGAGGCCCTGACCCCCTTGAGCCACTTGGCTGGATATCTTGGCACCGCATACTGCGCGATGGAACTTTGAAGGCTTCCCTCGTTTTTCAAGCGGACCAAAACGATACACAACCCTTCCATCTGACTCATGTAAACAAATTTGCATGGTGATGGTGTAATTCTGGCCACTATTGTGTCCATAAGTGGTGTAATTCCTCCATTCAAAGACACGAATTCGTGTGCCATCTTCTCCCAAGAGCCATGTACGAATGTAGCCATCATGTGCTGTGCTCATGTCTTGCCACCACAAAAATAACATCGAAGCATTATTGGCTTTGTAAGCGGATGAATTAACCCAAACCGACCCTGAAAAACTGCCTTCAAATCGAAGCCACCCGTGAGAGATCACGGTACAGTTGGAGTATGTCTTACCACCGTAAGGAAAAAGAAATCCAATGGATACACTTTTTGTTCTATCCAGAGAATTCGCACCAAAAACCTGTTCATACCGACTTGGTGTTTTCAGCAATCCCATGTCATAATCTGGAGCATTTTGTTTCTTTCGTGTCAGCGTATATTCATTCAGATTGTTGGGGGTTGGAATGCTGTTTGGTACAAAGTGAAAGTTAAAGGCTTGAGAATCCCCCAAGAACTGATTTTCGCTTCTCAATTGATGAAGCAAGTCATTCCCAAAACGCAACGTAAACTCATCTGCATCTTTGTTGGCTTTTAGATATTGGGCTCCTCTCTTAGAGAGTTTCTGTTCCTTTGAAAGAAGAAGATAGACGATCAGTTTGGTTTGCTTTTCAAAATCTGTCGGTTTGAGAATGTCGAAAAGTGCTCCTGCGAGTTTTCTTCTCTCGATGTTTACCTCTGCCACATCACTTTGTACTCCGTCTGGTAAAATATACGAAGCACATTCAGCCGCAAGGAACCTAGCATTTTCGACGATACGATTATGCATCTCAGGACGCTTCGAGCGAACATATTTCTTGAGCAACTCGAGAACATCTTTGTGTCGCGCCTTTTGCACACTTT
>CALDQI010000806.1:0-6201 GCA_937911635.1 uncultured Pseudomonadota bacterium
CGGTACATGGTTTTTTATGGCTTTGGTGTAGGTTTGATATAGGTCTTTGTAAATATCATGTGACTTTTTGAATCAGTTCTTCCATCTCATCTGAATCAAGGGCGCCCACAGCGATTATAGACATCAAATCTGGTCGATACCAGGTATCGTAAAATCGGCGAAGTGCTTCAGGTTCAAAGGACTCTATCGATTCCTTCGTACCGATCGGTAACCGATTGGCATACTGATCTCCCAACAGCGACCCCAGTAAATCATCTTGAATCCGAGACATCGACCCTTGAGAACTTCTCCACTCTTCGAGTACCACACCTCTTTCTGCCTCGATGGCATCATCGAGCAAGAGCTGATTGCCAACCTGTTCTTTGAGAATGAGCAACGACTGCTCCACTGCACCTTCGACATCGGTCGGAACATGGAGCTGATAGACCGTTCTATCAAATGCCGTGAGAGCATTGACATGCGCTCCAAAAGACATCCCTATCGATTCCATATAATCTATCAATGAGTTGTCTGGAAAGCTCTCGGTTCCATTGAACGCCATGTGCTCTAAGAAATGAGCCACACCCAGCTGATCCTCCTCTTCGTACAAAGAGCCCACTTTAAGTGCGAGTCGCAGTTCAAGACGTTCTTCAGGCTTTGAGTTGGGCAGTATGTAATACGTTAGACCATTGTCCAGCGTACCCATTCGTACATCAGACCACAACTCCATCTCTGCACTGGCATCGTACACAGATGGCTCTGGGACATAGACCGATGGGGATTTTGAAGAACAACTCAGAAGGGACACAATCCAAAACATACGAATTCCAAATAATAGATGACGAACAATTCTCCATAGAAATGATCGTGGAGAGCGATATTCAAGTTTCATAGCAGAGTATATGTAACCTTTTATACATGTTGATATATATACCCCTGTTCGAAAATTATGGATTGTTGTCGAAGGTTTACCATGTGACATGCATTCCTTCCGTTATGATTCGTGCTTTCAGTACAGCGATTCTGATTCTTTTGCGATACCATAAATGCAACTACACACTTTGGAATACTCGTGCTCATTCAATACATCTTGAACCACCTTAAACAATCAAACGTGGAAGAATCTGCTCAAAGCTCCGTTGTGGATTTGCTGAGCAAGATCAAAGACAATGATGCACTGTTGTCAGAGTTTAATTCAATGGATCCCCATACGTTAACCTCTCAGTTGACTGTTGGTCATGACGTAGTTGAATACTCTACACAGCCTAAAAAGCGAACCAATCAAGATGACCCAACCATATTCTTTCAGGATATGAACCTTGATCATGCACTATCAATGGTGGGTGATGAACTGGATGATCCGGACCTAAATACACTCGATGCAATCCATGCACCCCCGCTGCCAATACCAGATAAAACAATGGTGTTTCATAGCGAATCACCAGAAATATCTACTCTATCTATGGAAGATCTAATGAGCAATCCCATGTTGCACACGACCGATCAAATTGGTCGATACACCGATCTGGGTGTGTTGGGAGAAGGCGGCATGGGAGAAGTTCGTAAGGTTCGAGACGACCTATTGAATAGAAATCTGGCAATGAAGATTGTTCATCCGTCTATGCTCCTCAATCGAAAAGCATTGGCACGATTCTTTGAAGAAGCCCAAATTGGTGCTCAGCTGCAACACCCCAACATCATTCCAATTCATGAGTTTGGTGAACTTCCAGACGGCAGACTTTATTTCACCATGAAAGAGATTAAAGGGATCGAATTCTCAAAATGCATTCTAGAGGTGCACGAGGCTTCCACAGATGACACATGGCTTGAAAGCAAGAGTGGCTATACCTTTAGGCGACTGATCCAAACCTTTCACAAGGTTTGTGAAACCGTTGCATACGCACATTCTGTTGGGGTGATTCATCGAGATCTGAAACCAGACAACATCATGATGGGTGATTTTGGAGAGGTTCTAGTGGTCGACTGGGGAATCGCCAAAGTTCTGGATCGAGACACAGAGGCGATGGATTCACAAGAGACAGAGATTCACGTTCAACGCTCAAAAGACAGCCCATTGGAAACTCGAATGGGAATGATCGCGGGTACACCAACGTATATGTCTCCTGAACAGGCCGAAGGTCGAATAGACTTGATGAGTCCTGCCACCGATATCTATTCATTGGGGGCTATTCTATACCAGATTTTATCGGGGAGAATGCCCTATACGGGTACATCAGCCCAAGAGATCATTCAAAAGGTCCTTCTGAGTCGTCCCCCCTCTCTAAACACAACTGGATCAAACAACACCCTCGAGAGACCGAATATAGACCTGCTGATAGAGGATACGGGTAAAATTCCAACGTCGTTGATTGAAATCTGTGAACGAGCCATGGAACGAGATATCTCTGATCGATATCAAACGGCATCTGACTTCGCGCGAGATATATTCAGCTGGCTGGAAGGAGCACAAAAGAGAGACAAAGCCTTAAACGAATATTCTCTGGCGCAGGATATACTTGAAGAGGTAAGGAAGCTTGAGCAGGCCAGCGCCAATCTTTGGAAGCAAGCCAATGCGGTAATTGAATCGGACAACTCAATATCCGAAACAGGGTGGGATTTGTTTGAAGAATCGAGAGAGTTACAACAACAGGCCAATTCTCTCAAACACGACTATCGCAGTACCTTACAAGGTTCTTTGGTGTATGATGCAGAGCTGACAGAGACCAATGAAGCCTTGGCAAATCTGTTGATTCAAGACGTCGTACAGGCAGTGGCAAATGGAGCTGTAAAGGAACGTACCTCTACGGAAAGACTGCTCCAGAAGTACGTTCAGCATCTTCCAAAACGCACACAACAGACCATCATGGAGACTCTCCATCACCAATGCAACGATGATATTGTACAGAGGAAGGCGCGGCGAGGCACCTTCGTCGGAAGACAACAGAACCGTACAAACATCGTCAGTGCGTTGCGAGGCGACTCTCGATTGGTGTCTTTCGTCGGTACCGCTGGAGTGGGGAAAAGTCATTTGGCTCTGGAGGTCATATCGCAGCTTCAAACGACCGATGTCACTACACATTTCTGCAGTCTGACAGATGCATCTTCAGAGCTGGGAATCGCTCGCATCGTCGCCAAATCCATGGGAGTCCAGTTAAACGATTCTGACCCCGTATCTCAGCTGGGAGCGTTGTTCTCCAAACAACAAACTATCTTGGTACTGGACAATGTAGAGCAGGTGCTCTCACCCATCAAGGAAGTAATCACACAGTGGATGAGACAGTCTGACACACTACGCATCATCGCGACCAGTAGGATACAGTTGCGAATGCAGTCCGAGACCAGCTTTCGTATACAGCCTCTGACACGCTTGGAAAGTGTAGACCTTTTCGTCAAACGAGGTCAAATATCGAAACCAAACTTCAGTGTCCACGCTGGAAATTATCGGGTTCTAGAACGAGTGGTACAAAGGCTCGATCATCTACCCCTAGCCATCGAACTGGCGGCTGCACGGTTGAATCTATTTAGCATCGAAGAAATCGAACAAAGACTGGAGGAACGCTTCTCGTTACTTCGCTCCAGAAATGACAACACACCCGCGCTGCAAGGGGCTCTAGATTGGTCTTGGGATCTGCTCAAACCATGGTCAAAGGACGTCCTAGCTCAAACCAGTGTCTTTAGAGGAGGATTTGACCTCCGAGCCGCAGAAGCGGTACTGAAGTGCGACGATTCAACCGAAGTACCTCCAGTCTTCGATATCTTACAAGATTTATGCGACGATTCACTCTTAGAACAGCACCGGCTTGAGAACGGATCGATTCGATACAGCTTACTCGAGTCTGTTCGTCAATACGCAGCCGTTCAGCTTCACAACACAATCGCCTCTATGCAAACGCGTCGCAGACTTGTGGTTCACTATGCCCAGTTTGGAGAGACCATTTTTTTGGATGACCTAGAGGATCTCCAGCAGCATGAATGGGGACAGTTTACTGAAGAATTGGACAATTTTATCATTGCCATAGAGTATGCAACTGACTCTCTAGCCTCACAGTGTTGTTTTGCCGCAGTAAAACTTCTACGAATGAAAGGACCTGCATCACTGGGTGTTGAAATCACCGATCGAGTGTTGCAAATGGACCACATCTCCAGCCGCGATCGAAAACGCCTCTGGATTGCTCAAAGTCACTTCCTGAGAATCAGTGGACGCGTCCAAGAAGCCAGACAACGTTCACTCGATGTTCTACTATCCTCAACCATCGACCAGAGTAGTGCTGACACGATCAGCAGTACAAAGGAATCGACCGAACACGATGCTATACAGGAGGATACAGACTCCGATCTACTACTGGAAGCCGATATCCATTTCGAGCAAGGAAACATTGAAGAAAATGAGTCGTTGTTTCCAACAGCACTTGCCAAGTATGAACAGGCACTAACACTATACGAACAGCTAGAGAAGCCCAAAAGGATCGCAACGGTTCGACTGAAAATGGGCGGGGTGCATCGCAGTATGGGCGATTATGATCAAGCACTTCACGCTTTTAGAAGCGCCCTCGACATTGCAACAACCTATCAGATGGCGCTGCTCAAAGCAGATACCCTCACTGAAATCGGCAAGATACACGTGAGAAATGGAGAGTATCGCACTGCGATAGAACATTTTGAACCGTCTTTGGAAATCGCCCTAACCTTCGATGATTTATTTAGGCAAGAGCGAAATCTCGGTAGCATGGGCGTCGCGTTGTCCAGTTTGGGAGAGTATGATCGTGCTATAGAGCTCGATCTGAAAGCCATCACCATCAATCGTAAAGTTGGAAACAGACGAAATGAAAGTACCATGCTCGGAAATGTCGGAAACCTCTACAGTGCACTCGGACAATATGACAAAGCCCTAGCCAATATAGAGTCGGCGCTGCAGATTAGCCGAGAAATTGGAAACAAGTACCTCGAGAGTATGCATCTTGGAAATGTCGCCATTATTTTTGACAGTCAACGTGAGCATGCCAAGGCCATCGAAAAGTACAAAGAGTCCTTGGCGGTGTGTGAAGAGATTGGCGACATGCCTCAAAAGGGTCTCACATTGGGCAATCTCGGTGAAGCACACATACGACTAAAGCAGTGGGACGAAGCCATACAGATTTTGACTATGAGCATCGAGATCTGCAAAAGTACTTTGCCCACGGCTGCCGGTGCCTTCTCAGGATCCTTAGCATGGATCTGTGCAAAACAGGGCAGACTAACCGAGGCTCTAGAGCACATTCAGTACGGAGAGGCTTTGGTCGCTGTGTACCCCTTTGAACACGCTAAATTCCTCTGTAGAAAGGCACAAATACTGCATTGGTCCAATCAACCCAGTTTGGCTCTAGAGGCACTCGAACAGGCCGAGGCAATCAAAGAAGGGTTGCACACTGAGAATGCTGAACTCACTGAGTTGCTCGAAGATAGTGTACAAATTCTGTCGACGAAGCAATAGCCTCCTCCAGAGATATCATGCACTCAATTTTCAGAGCCTTGTTCACCCAATAAATTTCGAATCTGCTTCACCAGTTCTCGCATTGTGGGCGAGTCCCCTTGGGTTTCACTGTGGCGCCGAGCACGTGCGCAAAAGAACAATGCAATCTGCAACTCAATGATGTCGTTTGGGTCTGGGTTCCGAGCAATCTCGGCTGTCTTTTCAAAGGACCCCGCAATGTCATACCAGTTGATGCGTTGAGCGAAACTCGTAATCGTCCACAAATCTTCGTCTGGTAAGGGTACTTCTTCAAGGGTCACGTGTGTTGACTTGTCTTCCATTTTTCCTCCTCAGATAATGGATTGTACTGTAGACGATCGAGACCGATTTTTTCCCACATAAAATTCAAACATCCCAAATGCAAGCTGATCACCCATTCTGTCGTCTAAGATCCGAAACGATGTAAAGCGAACAAAATCGTAGAGTGTACAAGTGGTTGAATACACGACTGCTTTTCAACAAGCCCAAAAGCAGCTGACCAATGTTGACGAATTGAAGCGAACTCTGACACATAAAGTGACGAATTGCTGTCTGCATCGTGCAACAAACAACCAACTGTATCCAGACAATCGAAACACAATTGATTGGCACAAATCCTGCTCTGTGACTGATTCACCCCATAACCAGGAGCCACATTATATGCCGAAATACATATCTCTGATGTCCGACTTTGGATTCAAACGAGTCTTTGCCAATCCCGATTATCCACACAT
>CALDQI010000807.1:0-7974 GCA_937911635.1 uncultured Pseudomonadota bacterium
ACATACCCAATTTCGGCAGATATTTTCGATAGTGAATTGTAGGCGTATCCCATCGACGCTCTACTGCAATTTCTATTGAGTGCTTTATCAATTACCTCGTATGCTTTATCGGTATAGCCACTCTTTGATAGCCCCTTTCCAAGATGACCATAAGCAATGCATTTATGATATTCATCTGTCGTCATTTCAATTTCTACTAAAGAAACTGCCCTATCATAAAGACCTGTCTCTCCGAGTAATTCAGAGATTTTATAATAGTGAGAATGACCTGTCATGTCGTTCTGTTGATTAATAACTATTAAGACCTTCTCTATAATCGTCATAGCCCTTTTTACTTCACCAAGAATTATTAATGCTTTTGCAATACTGATAAAATCAATCGTGCGATTTGTATTAGATTTTGCTTCAATATTGTGGATTGATACTTCAATCAATTGTCTGATTTTATCGAACTCTTCACTCTTCGAGGATCTCTCTCCTAAATAGCAATAAGCAACGCATTTATGATATTCATCTGTCATCAGTTCAATCATCTTCAATGCTCTATTCATTTTTCTCATTCGGATCAATCTCTGCACTATGTGTGCATAAATTCCATCGACGTCAAAGTATTTGTCACGGTTCGATATCCGTTCAACCATTGTGATAGCTTTCTCAACATCACCAAACTCTGCAAGGGCCTTTAAAACCCTTTCAATCTCTGCTCTTGTACACGGTGAAGTTAAGACCTGAACAATAGTCATCTTTAAAAGGTATTGCCCTTTATCTATTTCTCCGGTGTGAATTAAACATTCAGCAAGTTCTATGATCATTTGATTTATGTATCTGAATTTGTGTATCTGATTCTTATCGATATACTTCTGAATAAAGGTAAAGCTTTTGTACAGCATTTCTTGAGTCTTTATACGGAATCCCCGTTCAAAAAGAAGATGGGATGTCCGAATGAGCGTGCTATGCAAACGTATTTTATCGCCCAGTTTACTGCTCGTGTAAACTATGAAACTCAAATCCAAATCATCCCAAGTTTCCCACATCAATGCTATCCACCAAGCCATCCATTCTACGCAATTCACCTTAGTGGTGGATAGGAAATCTGCCCAATTTACAGTGCCAATTCCCTCAGGTACTCGTGCATCCAAAGCCTCCAGAATCTTCTGGGGCACGCTGACATCTTGGCGGGTGGTCTCCCATTCCTGTTGTCTCCAGGCTTCAATCATCAGCAATCTCAAACAGGCTTTGAAGTAATTTTCTTCATTGAGTACGCTAATCCGCATCAACGCAGCATCCAGTAAACTGGCGTCCTCACGAAACCATTCAAAGGCGAGATGTACCCCTTCGATAGCCTCTTGTGCGACTTCTCCGGTACGTAGAACTAGCCAAGACAGTCGAGCATCATCTTCTACGGTTGTTCCTTGTCGTGATACGAAGAGGGCCAATCCATGATGCAAACTTGACTTGGTCCACTCGTAATCTTTGGTGTGAGAGATTTGTAGGGTGTTATAGCTTGAATTATGGAGTGTAGTCCATACCCGCTCGGTGTCTCGCAGTACTACTTGATGAAAACATGCGTATTGCAACCGATACAGAGATAAATTGTCCTTTGCGTCGAAATCTGTTGACTCAGACAATAATGAATGGATTGTTTGAGTATGATGGGTGCGGAATACAGGCATGAGCATCCTCTGAGGACAACAGATACAACGTGTAGAACAAATATTAAGAAGTCTCTTAACAAAACTTTACACAAAACAAGGCAAATCTTAAAATAGACTTAACATTAGGGTCGTATTCTAAAAGTGAGCACAACGCTTATCAACACACCATTTGGAGACACCATGAAAAAGTTCATCCCACTCACATTATTAGCAGCATTGTTTGGCGGCATCGCATATGCAAACGGACCAGACCAAAAATCGAAGAACCCCTGTATGAAACCAGGCAAGATCTTGACCAAAGATGTCGACCTCACAGAAGATCAACGTGCACTAGGTGAAGATCTAAAGGCATTGCGCAAGGGTCACAAGACTGAGCGTCATGAGCTGAAGCGTTCCATGAAGCAAGACCGAATTGACACGTTGAAAGGCTACGCAGAAGGCGATTTGTCCCGTACACAGATCAATGCTCGCATCGAACGCAAACACACTGAAATGGTGGAGCACCACAGTGACATGCAAGATGGATTCCTTGCCCTCATTGATTCCTACAGTGAAGTACAAAAGAATCAAGTTCGAGACAATCTCGATGTCACTCGTCAATGTATGGCCGACAATGAAGAGCAGTTTGAGACGCGTATTGCTCGCAAAGAAGCCCACATCCAAAAGCGCATGGAGAAGAAGGCTGCATTTATGACCAAAGATTTGGATTTGTCCAGAAATCAGCAGTCTGCATTCGATGCTTGGCAAGATGGTCAGTTGGAGAGATTCCAAGAGCGTATGGACCAGCGCATGGATGACAAAGGCGAAAACCTTGAAGCGCTACTAGATGGTCAATCCAAGCGCGATATCGAACGTAGACAATCGAATGAAGCTGCAGAGCGTATTGATTTGATGCAGGAACAAGCTGGATTGATGATGGACTTTGTAGACTCCTTGGATGACGATCAGCGCGATCAGTTCATCGATAATATTGATGCGATGGTAGAGCGCGCAGAGAATCGTCAAAATAGGGAAGGTAAAGGTCAGAAAGGCAAAGGGAAACCACGCCGATGATCGAGAATAAGACCATCCTCGTCGTCGATGATGATCCCAAGATCGCCACACTGCTTCAAACCTACTTGGAGGAGTGTGGTTTTGGCGTCTACACCGTTTCAAATGGTCGATTGTGCGTGGATTTTTTGTCTACAGACAAACAGATAGATGCTGTGGTTCTGGATGTGATGATGCCGGTACTGGATGGTTTTGCAACGCTGCAGGAGATTCGACGGACTTCGCAGATACCTGTGGTGATGCTGACGGCTCGAGGAGATCATACCGATCGGATTGTTGGTCTGGAACTGGGGGCTGATGATTACTTGGCAAAACCATTTCACCCCAGAGAACTGTTGGCGCGTCTTAAAGCCATTTTTCGCAGGGTTCAGCCAATTCAATCACAGGTAGACACTCCACCGAAACTAAAAAGTTTCGTCGTCAAAAATGTGGAATTGTGGCCTGAACGTCGTCATGTGGAAATGAACACTGTGGAACTCTCTTTGACGGGAATGGAGTTTGATATTTTGATGGTGTTGATGGAACGTTCTGGCCGGGTGGTGACTCGAGATGCGATGATGAATGCCCTCAAAGGTGAAGACTGGGACGTGTTTGACCGGTCTATCGATGTCCACATCTCTCATTTGAGAAAGAAACTCGGTGACGCATCGTTCATCAAAACCATCCGTGGTGTCGGTTATGTGGTGACACCATGACTCAGCGTGATTGTCGATGAGACAGCGTATATTCATTGGTGTGTTGATCACGATGATATTGGCGATGGTGTCGCTCCATTTTCTTGTGGGTAAACGCGCGGTCAACCCTTTATTCAAAGAAGTTACAGAACGGCGAGTGCAAACGGTTGCATTGATCGCGACAGCGGTGGAAAAGGCTCCCAAACCCAAACGAGCTTTGAAGAAGCTAAGTGATGGGTTTGATGTCAACCTCAAATTGGTACCTGAGGACAAGTTTTGGAAGCGGTATGACAAACGAGTTGCCATCAAGGAGTCTGGTCGTCAATTTGTGATGAATGGACACCAAATAACAACATTTAAACGGCCCAAGGCTCCACTCTTTACCACGATAGATATTGATGGAGAACCGATGGTCTTGATGGTCAATTTCTCAAGAGATATTGATCAGATTAAACGCCGTAGAGGGGTTGATTTTGCCTTGATCATGGGGGTATTACTAGTATTTTCTGCCATCATCAGCTACTGGGCCTTCAATCCACTGAGACGCGCAACGGTGGCAATGGGTGAGATTGCACAGGGCAATCTAGATCATCGTGTAGAAGATAACATTGGACCTGCCAGAGATGCCTTCAACCATATGGCAGATCGTGTCGAGCAGATTCTGGACGGTCAGCGGATGCTATTGGCGGGCATCAGTCATGAATTGCGAACACCACTGACTAGAATGAAGCTGCAAGCGGCTCTATTGGATGACAAGATGGACACGACCAATTTCCACGAAGATATCGAAGAGATGGATGCTCTGGTCGAAATGTTATTGGTTTCGTCTCAGCTGCAATCGGGTAGCTTTGAGATTCGTCCGGAACCCATCGTCGTGCAAGATCTTGTATTTGAGGTTCTTGCAGGCGTTGATCTGGGAGAGCGATACATTTCCTTAGACGTTGATGCGGAGTTGGTATTGCGGTCTGATCGACTGTTAATCAAGCGAGTGTTGCTCAATTTGTGCACCAATATTGCGAAGTATACTCCAGTCGACTGTACTGTCTCAATCAGCGGAAAACGTGTGGGAGATGCGGTTCAGATTGTCGTCGCGGATACGGGAGAGGGACTCTTCGATGAGAAATTGGAACATTTACTGGAACCATTTTGGAGAGCAGATCAAAGTCGCCGTAAAGATGGAGTCAATATGGGTTGGGGACTGGGTCTCTCTTTCGTACAGCGTGCAATAGAGGCCCACAAAGGAACTGTAGAATTGTCACACAATATGCCCACAGGATTAAGAATACAGGTGACGCTTCCAGTTAACGGTTGACCAAACCTTCAGCACAGACCTCGAGCATGTCTGGTTTGGCGAGTGCCTTTATCCAGCGTTCTGGTATAGCCTGTACTCCATAGAGCGCACCGGCAAGCTGTCCTGTAACGGCACCTACAGTATCCGCGTCATGTCCAAGATTGACCGCCAAAACAAGGGCATCTTCAAAAGAGGTGGTTTGATGGACAGACCAAAGGGCGGCTTCTAAGGTGTGAACCACATAGCCTATTGAGGAGATCTCCTTTCTGGTTTTGGTCAGCCAAGTTCCGCGCACAAGATCTTGGACTTCACCATCCCAAGATTCTACACAATCATGGTGTTCTGTAGCGTTCAGTGCTTCTAATAAGGACAGTCCAGAAAAGAGGTGACAAAGTAACATCCCGAGGAGTTCACAGCAATCAGCGCTCTTTGTAGAAGAATGGGTAGTGAAACTTTGTCTCCGAGCGATTCGTCGAGTTTCCTCTACATTGTCATGATGAACGATTGCTACTGGAGATAGACGCATGAGCGCTCCATTTCCATCAGAATGTTTACCTGTAGAATCCGCTTTAAGCTGCCCAGTTTTATAGAACTTCATCAATGTTCGAAGGGTGTTCTGACCAAATCCAAAGGCCTTATCCTGTGAACAATATTCGTTTTTTGATGCCCAATCCCAAAATCGATTCAATACATCTGCCGAATTGAGTGTGGGATGGAGAATCAGACTGTGTCCCAAGCAGAGTGCCATCGATGTATCGTCTGTCCAAGCACCTGGAGGGAGTTTGAACTTTCCACCGCCAGTCATATCTTGAATCGCAGGAAGTCGATCTCTGGGGTAAAATTCTATCGGTGCACCAAGGGCATCTCCTGTGGCAAGTCCCCAAAAGGCACCCAATCTCTTTTGTTCTCTTCCCTTTTGGTCTAGTGTATTTTTTGCTACGGGGGAAATGGTCATGAATCCTCGATGGTAACGTTCGTCGACAGTGATGTTCGCTAGACGAGTGTTATTTTCTTTTCGGACCTTTTAAAACAAAATTCCTGACCCGATTTGAATACGGTCGATGGAATGACCTGGATAAACCAGATGCGTATAGCCCAGTTGGAATAGGCTGATGTTCAGTCGAGTACTGACTTGCCAAGAATCGTTGAATGCTTGACCCATGTCTCTATCACCCGTCACTTGGAATGGAAAGCCGACAGCAGTCTGAACACCAAAGTCCATATCTTCTGGTGAGTACGTTAGTGTATTTTCCCACAGTATTCCAGACATCGGTACCAATTCATCGTATTGATAGGTCACAAACCCATCTGCCTTGTCTGTTTGTGTTTGTGCAAAATACTGCTCCCACGTCCAACTCACCGAGGTGTTGATCCGAAACGAAGTATATTGCAGACCTCCTGTGACACCAAGAATGGTGTGGTCATAGCGCTGTGAGAGTGTTTCTGACCCGGTCAGTTGAAAGCGTATACCAGCCGTGTATCCCCAGTCATTGCTTTGCTGGAAATAGTACTGCGGATCTCCGGAGAATTGCCCAACGTGAAAGATGTGTCTTTCTGGACTGTCCCACATGGTGAGAACGTAAGAGTATTCGATATTGCCTTTGTAATTAAACTCATCATCCTCTTCATCGACTTCTATTTCCAGACCCAATTCAAGGGTGTTTTCTTCAGAGTTTGCCATTTCTTCCATGATCTCAGACATCATTTGTTCGATTTCAGTAGTATCTTCCTCACCCTCTGTGTTGTCAGAGTCTGTTTCGATACGGACGTCCATTTCGATGACGGTTTCAATCGTTGTACCTTCTTCACTTTGAGTTGAGCTGTCATCGTTTTCACTCAGTTCTTCGATTTCAGAGCCGAATTCTTCCGATTGATCTGGGTTTTGAACCTCTCCATTTCTATCAACTTCAAGTGTGTCTACAGTTGAGGATTCTTCAGTGGTATTTGATGCATCCGTGGTGTTGGTTGTCTCAGTTGTTTCCTCGTCTGGTGTGTCGGGATCGTCGGCCATAGCTGTGGAAATTAGCGATGCAGTCAATAAGTAAGCAATCATGAGTACTCCGTTCAATGAACACAGTGTATCGGTTTCTATATTGAACGTTCAAGTAACAAATAGACATTCAGAGTGGAATTACGGTGTTTTTTGCGATATCAGTAGTCATCAAACCACAACAATACAAACCAGAGGAGTCATTATGACCGCTGAATCCACACAAACATTTATGAATACAGGTTTGCCACTCTTTAGTGATTTGCCATACAAAGTTGCAGATTTATCTGCTCCAACCGTTGCATTTGGTCGCAAGGAGATTGAACTTGCAGAGCATGAAATGCCAGGTCTGATGGCGCTTCGTGAAGAATACGCAGGAGAGCAACCCCTCAAGGGTGCAAAGATTATGGGCTCATTGCACATGACCATTCAAACTGCTGTACTCATTGAGACGTTGACTGCACTTGGAGCAGATGTCCGCTGGGTATCCTGCAACATCTATTCTACCCAAGATCACGCAGCTGCGGCAGTTGTGGGGGATGACGGGGAAGGCACTCCGGTATACGCATGGAAAGGTGAAACACTCCCTGAGTACTGGTGGTGCACACTTCAAGCCCTCGTCTGGCCAGATGCTTCTGGACCAAATCTGATTTTGGACGATGGTGGAGATGCCACCCTCCTTGTACATTTGGGGGTTCAGTACGAGAAGTCTGGAACCATTCCAAGTATCGATACTGCAACCAGTGACGAACACGCTGTGATTTTGAATATCCTTCATGCTGTTCGCGCTGAGAAGGGCAACGATTTCTGGCACGGTTTGGGTGAAACCATCCGCGGTGTGTCCGAAGAAACCACTACGGGAGTGCATCGTTTGGTTGAAATGGCAGAAAACAACACGTTGCTGTTCCCCGGTATCAACGTCAACGACTCTGTCACCAAGTCGAAGTTCGATAATGTATATGGTTGTCGTCACTCTTTGGTCGATGCCATCATGCGTGCGACCGATACGTTGATCTCTGGGAAACGAGCTCTTGTGATGGGATATGGTGATGTGGGTAAAGGGTCTGTAGATTCTTTGCGTGGTCAATATGCCCGTGTTTCCATTACAGAAATTGATCCAATCTGTGCCCTCCAAGCTGCAATGATGGGACTCGACGTTGTGACACTGGAAGATGTTCTGACTCAGACGGATATCTTTGTGACAGCAACTGGTAACAAGGACATCATCTCTGCAGATCTGATGAGCAAAATGAAGCACAACGCCATCGTTTGTAATATCGGTCACTTTGACAATGAAATCGATATGGCTGGTTT
>CALDQI010000808.1:0-2235 GCA_937911635.1 uncultured Pseudomonadota bacterium
TGGCAAAGACTCTTTTGAATCCAAAGTCAGACATCAGAGATATGTATTTTGGCATTGGTAAATGGCTCCTGGGTTGGTGTGAGCCAGTCACACAGCAAGAATGGTGCCAATCAAATATGTTTCGATTGATTCGAATGATTAGGGTGTATGGTTAATAAAACGAATAAACGTTCGTCAATTTCTTCGTCTGTTTTCGTCAATATTGGTCAAATTCATTCACCAACCTCAACAATCATTCATGAATTCAAGTATTTACACAATCGACGGTCAACTCATCTACTTTCGAGACCATCCATTCATCTCAAAGTAAAATCAGCCACAAAAAAGTGTACTGCTATCAAACCTGTCGGGTAGATGATGTCGATTGGGTTCAAAGGGTATCGGAATTTCAATCTCACTCGGGTACATGTAGTACACCTCGTTCGATTGGAACCTGATAACCGAAGAAGCCAGCGACAGACTTTGCCCTTTGTGACTCTTAAGTACGCGATTGAAAACTCTCAAACCTATATTGTTTGTTTTTGTGTTTGGGGTATGACGAAGGGTGTTTGAAAGAAGTGTATTCGACGTACGTGACTGCAAACTCTCAAACTAAAGTTTGTTTGTCTTTGTGTTTGGAGTATGACAAAGAGCGTTTGAACGAAGCGTATTGGATATGCCTGATTAAAAACCCTCAAGTCAACAGTTCTGTGTTTGTCTTTGTGTTTGGGGTATGACAAAGAGTGTCTGAACGAAGCGTATTCGACGTATGCGATTGAACACTCTTAAACTCAAGACTCTTTGTTTGTCTTTGTGTTTGCGGTATGACAAAGAGCGTTTGAACGAAGCGTACTGGACGTACGTGAGTGAGAACTCTCAAAGTCAAACCGCAAACACAAAGACAAAAGGTGAAGTGCGATATAAAGATGGCCGGTATTCCAACACCCCATGAAGACGACTACCGTTGCTACCTCTCGGTCCTGGCGGGGTTCACCGCTCCACAGTCATCGGAGCCGACCATCATTATCTTGCACTTCACCTAACAATGTAACCATTCGAAAATGGCGGTGACGGAGGGATTCGAACCCTCGACAGGTTTCCCTGCACCCGCGTTCCAGGCGGGCTCCTTAAGCCGCTCGGTCACGTCACCATATTGAGTCAGACTCAACAGTTCAACATATAACCCAAATTGGTTCGGACGTGCAACTGAACAAGTCGACTTTACATGGAGAAACCATATCCGTATCCGTACTACGGACCGCGATACAGGATCTTGATTTCAGAGACGTTGACGAAGTTGTACGGTGTATCTCCGCCACCGTTGCCGTTGTAGTGTCTGTAATGCTCAAAGTAACTCATGTTGAGTCCGTCTGTGATTTCAAAGAACAGCGCTTGATAGGCTTGTGCCTCAAAAGAGAGAAATGAACTGTCACTCCACTCATCCCAGGATCCGAGTTGAGGCATGACCAGTGGTCCTTCCGCGATCGTAACTCCGTTGCTGTCATAGACCCGTGCCCATTTGACAGCCGCAGTAATACCGGAGTCTAATCTTCCAGCCCCATTTCCATAGACGGCCTGCAGAAGGTGTCTTCCACTTTCAGAAATGAAGAGTTCACCTTGGATGGTGTGCCCAGGTTCTCCCCAGCTGTCGTGATGTGGTCTGCCGTGTGTGGTAGAGTAACTCCCACCTTGAATGGTGAGGTCATCCGCATAGACACTGTTCACATGCTCGGCGTTGTCTCCCCAAAAACATACTGGGTCAGAGGGATGAGAAGTTGGTGTTCGACCTTCAAAGTTTGTGGTCATGGTATAGCAGGTCGTGGTCAGTGGATCAGGGGTGTCCGAGGGGATAGCGGTTTGACTTTGCAACGGCTGATCTTCTTTGTATATGGTAAAACCCACACCGCCTTCGAGAGAGATCGGTTCTAGAATGATTTTATCCTGAGTGGAGGTCATCTGTAAAGAAGGTACCTTTGGCGCATAGATGTTCTTCCAGTCGCTGGTGTCAAGCCAAGTAATTTGGCCTGCTGATAAAGTAGACGATCCCAACGTGAATTCTTGCCCGTGAATGTAGAGAGTGGCATCTTCAGAGAACCAGGCGTTTGGCAACGTTGGATTGGAGACCCATGTGTTGGTGTCATCATCAAAGGTGAGTCCAAAAACGCCATCGACAACGGCGCCAATGAATCCGGCAACAGACCAGAGCTGCCTTCGTGAATTGATGACGGGACCTGAATACTCGCCATCGTCATGCCA
>CALDQI010000809.1:0-5998 GCA_937911635.1 uncultured Pseudomonadota bacterium
CGCAATCGTTGTCTACCCAACGTCCAATATTCAACGGTGAATAGATTGCTGACACCCGTAATCCAAGGGTTTGAAGGCTCTGAAACAATGACGTCATACTGAATCGACTCATGTTGCAACACAGCCCGAGCATCTGCTACTCGAATGATTGTATTGGGATGATCAACAATCCCATCATTGACGCGTTGAAACAGTCTTGCCGCATCGACAATGGCTGGTTCCAATTCGACAACAGTCAATGGGTTAGCCCCCTGTTTTCGTGCCTCATTCGCTGTCACACCACTTGCCAATCCGACAACAAGCGTTTCTACCGCCCTCTCCTTCGCGTGAATCTTCAGTGGCAACTCACCTGAGAGGATTTGTGTTGGCATATCCTCCCCAGTTGACGCATCGACTTTACCATTGATCGACAACCATAAATTCTGTGTTCGGGTCGATTGACCAACGGCAATCGAAGCACTATGCCCATCGATATAGTACTTTGCCTCCCAACCTTCATGAGCGAACTGCTCGATGGCACGTGGAGATAAATCAACAAACTCACCTATCCTGTTGTACAACCCCGTAGCATACACCGCAACATCCCATGTTGGCATCCCCAAAGTCAGCACAGTAAAGCCAACTATTGCGCCAAAAGAAAATTTTGGACGATGACGTAAGATAATTCCAGCACCTCCCAAGAGACACAGCAAACTCAATAGTATCGTAGTGTTTACAATGCCCAACATCGGCATCAAAACTGGTCCGGTAATCACAACGCCAATGACACCACCTATCGTATTTACCATCAATACCCTGGAACTGATCGACCGCATAGACCCTTGACCATGTTGCAGACAAATACTAAAGACCATTCCTGAAGCCACTGGTGCTCCCGCCATCGAGACTACCAATAAGAGGGCACCCACTGGTAGGAGGCTCCCCTCTCCAAACCAATCCCATCCAATCGCGAGTCCGTGTGGTAACCAGCGCCAAGAATACGCTCCCAGAAGTGTACACAGTCCCATACCGATGGCAGAATGTGCCAACATCTCTTTGCCCATCTTTCGTCCGAGGTGGGCACCCAAGGCAATACCAACCAAGAATACCGACAATACAATCGCAAAAGCATACACAGAACCACCAATCAGCAAAGCCCCTAGCCTTGCCCAGACAACCTCCAAGGACATGGACACCAGCCCTACCACACCCATCAGAACCAATATCGATATCGGTATTATCGATTTCAATGAAGTTGATGAATCAGAAACACGCACGACCTTTTGCGCATATGCCAACCCTGCCACACTCACACACATCCCAACCCCAATCAATTCTGTTCCACGAACACCGACATTGGGCATCCAGATGAATGCAGCCCCCAGTACTCCACACACCGCACCAAGAGTGTTCATCGCATACAGTCCACCCGTATCATCAGCAGAGTCTGTAACCATCGCCAACACTGGTAGTGTCGCCCCGTGGGCAAGTGCCGGAGGAAGTAAGAGTGGAATACTAAGGAGCAACGACATCCCTGAACTCCCAAGAAATGTCGGACTCAGTCCATTCAACAATAGTGGGAAAAACAAAGCCCAAACACCCACGAACAGTTCTAATTTCGCATACGTTCGGATGGGGCGGGTCGACTTGAGGATATCTCCAAACCAAGACCCCAATCCCAAGCCTCCCATATAAATTGCCAGCGTCACCGTTGCAGATAGCCCTGCACTTCCAAGTTGTAAAGACAACCGACGCAGCCATACCATCTCAAGAAGCAAGGCAGAGCAACCAGAGAAGAACATACAGACACTGAGCAATCGAATGGAAGATACTGGGATAAAGACTCCTTCACACAAGGTAGAATAACATTTTAGTTCCACTCAGTATTGGTCTACCCGCGGAGCCTTTTGCCTGAAGGTTCATTGTCAGAGACGTTGAGCGCCCCAATCTTCGCTGGAAGAACTTACCGGAATGTATTCCCATAAATAAAATGAACAGTTCCTTGCTCGGCACTGGATTTGGATGAACCAATCAACAACTCATTAAATCCATCACCATCAATGTCATCCATTCCAGTCACATTGATACCCGTTTCGTCACCTGCTGCAGCGCCAGTCAGAAACACTTCGGCTGTCGACACACTGTGAATTCCTTCGGTACCGCCAAGCATGATATATACGGCGCCAGAATCCACACCGTTTGCATCCGCAAGTTTAGCCCCGATTAGAATCTCTGAACGGCCGTCACCAGATACGTCCTCGATACTTGAGACCCAACGTCCAGCCGCATCTTCTATATTCTCACCTGTAAAGGTTGCGAGTGTCGATCCAGTCCCGTCAACTACCATCACAAGACCCGCGTTGTCATTGGCATGTTCCGAACCAATCACGATATCGAGAGTTCCATCCCCATTAAAGTCACCCGCTCCAGACAACGAGCGTCCAATCTGATCCAAATCGTTTTCTCCGACGACAACGAGATCTGCCGTATTGTTGTCAGAGTTATGAGACACCAAAAGTTGTTCTAGGTCATACAGTCTCGAACCACCATACCAAACAAACACTGCACCATTATTTTGATTTGGACTATCCTCGTCAACATCCCAACGGTAAGCCCCAATTGCCAAATCAGCAATACCGTCACCATTCACATCACCGATGGCATCCATCGCAGCGCCCATTTGTTCACGAGACGTACCATCAGACAAAATCTCTCGTCCCAGTGTTCGGCGCCATGATGTCTCATTTAGTGAAATCATGCCATCCCATTCTCCGATAACCTTGTCTCCATTGTCGTTGTAGACGTCTTCCCGTCCAAAGATGAGGTAGGCTTCACCATTGGTCGAACCACTGTTCTTCTTTGATGGGTCCCCTATAGCAATATCAGGCAGTCCATCGTTGTTAACATCTCCAACAAACGCAACCGAGTACCCTGTATCTACTGCGTTGTGGTTGGAAGGATTGTCAGGATCCTGATTGACTTGACCGGTGAACACAACATCAGCATCTTGAGAGGACAATCCAGTGTTCAAGGGTCCGTAAAAGACATATGCCGCTCCAACATCTGTCCCCTCGACGATCGCATTGGGAGCGCCAACGAGCAGATCGTCCGTTCCGTCGTTGTTAAAGTCTCCACTGATGCCACCCAGCATCGAAGTCCCGCCGGCTACAGAGAAACCAAATCGCTCACTTCCATTTCCTGCGATTGTAACCTCTGCACCTGAAGCGGCTCGGCTGCCCGAAAGTGTTGACGAACCAGCAAATACATACACCGCACCATTTTCCAGCGCTCGCCACCTGGAACCCACTGCAAAGTCTGCAGTACCGTCCCCAGTAACATCTCCTGCATATGAGATTGCCTGCCCCAACCTATCGCCTCCGGCATCACCAAAGACTGAAAAATCATCGTTCCCCACGGTTCCTTCACAGGAAATCAATGAATCCGAACCATCACAATCAGAATCAATATCGTCGAGGCAGATCTCTGTAGCATTCGGAAAAATAGATGGATCCACATCATTGCAATCCCCATCATTTTCAGTAAACCCATCACCGTCGTCATCGACATCCGGTTGAGTACTCAATTCATCTTCACCGTCGCAATCTTCGTCGACTCCATTGTCAGGAGTCTCAGTAGCTCCAGGATAAATGGTATTGTTAAAATCATCGCAATCGCCTTCATTTTCGGTGAACCCATCTTCATCGTTGTCAATATCTTCGGAGAGAAGAACCCCTCCAGTATCTTCAACCGTGGTTGTTTTATCAGAACAGGCAATCAGTAGGGACATTATCGATACAAACATACATTCTCCATTACAATGTCAGTGTAACGACTGATTTTCATTTTTCCTAGTTTTTGTAGGTGCAACAAACACCATTCATTCCCATCTGATTGGCAATAAAACAGACCACAACAAAATACCCTATAGCAATCTATTTCTCTTTGAATGGATGATCAAAGTATGGATGTTCAGAGTATGGATGTTCAGAATATAAATTATTTGAACAACAAAGTGTAAACAACCGATTACAGTTTTATCCAAAAGGATCCGTAATCAGAACCATACAAAACCGACCTGTTAACATCCAGTCAATTTGTGTTGTGGGCATTAAAAATGGTACTGTAAGATGGCGACTATCACAATACTCTTCGGGAATACACAGTGCTTTTGAACACTTTCATACCACTTTTGGTTGGTTGCCCTGAGAATCGGCTGTCTTCGATAAAACAATCTCAGGTAGCGGATCCCGCATTGATCGTTGAACCATCGGAACTGCACTTCGGACTGGTGCAACCAAATGCCACTGCTGCAGAACGCATCACTGTTCGCAATGACGGTACCCAAGCTGTCGAACTCACAGACATTACGTTGGAAGGAGCAGGGTTTACCATTTCATCTACATTGCCTTTGGGTTGGTTAGAAGCGAATGAAGAGGTAGAATTGTGGGTCAACTACTCACCCACTTTCGTCGAAGACAGTGGCTGGATCACAATTCATAGCAACGATTCATATGAACCAAATATTCCAGTACCACTCTATGGCAATGGATCTTATCCACATTTGATTGTCACCCCATCGCCTCTTGATTTTGGCTGGACCCAACTGAACGAAACAATCACCAAGAGCCTTTCTCTTCAAAATGCCGGGTTGGCTGAACTAACGATCTCCAATACTCTATTGATGGGTGGTGATTTTTCACAAGATACCTTTCTAGACTTACCAATCACATTGGCCCCAGAGGAAGAAACAGTCTTGGATTTCACATTCGCGCCCCAAGTATATGGGGAGCAGTCTGGCTCCTTTTGGATTGAATCTAATTCTACTGCCCCCTCGACTCAAGTTTTATTGACAGGTGGAGCTTCTGACAAACCTGTCGCCATTTGCTCGGCTGAACCAGATACTTTTCCACTGATGGAAACGAGTACGTGGCTTGGTGAAGACTCGATAGACCCAACTGGATCTGGAATCAATGAATACAACTGGATGTTAATTGATGCCCCGATTGGTTCTACTGCAACCTTGCCAACAGGAAATGCCGCTTCCCCCAACCGTTCAGGATTCTATCCCGATATGGAAGGTGTGTATACGGCTCAATTAATCGTGTACAACCATGATGGATTTGCATCTGACCCATGCATCACATCAATGGAAGTCACCCCACCTGAAGACCCATGTGTAGATCCAGAGACAGCTTATGACTTACATCCAGAAGCACAATTAATGGTATCGGACAATACACTTCCATTAAGTGTACAGTTTTTGGATGGTACTGCTGGGTATACAAGTGAACTGTGGTTGGATCAACCATTGGAAATCTATCTTGCTACAGGAAATCAAACTCCAATCGGTACAACGTTAAACTTGCCCGGTGTTTCTGCTGGTAGCGAATTGAAATTCAGGATTGATGTACTGAGTACTGGATACACGTTTTATTCGGGATTGGCTTCACAGAATCCAGACAACTATGCACACGTGGCCATCGCATATATCGGAGAATGTACCTGGAGTGTCGGATTTGAAGATCAGTACAATGGTGGTGACCAAGATTTTGATGACATCATGCTGCTCATTAGCGGCAATTTAGACATCACATTTTGAAAATATTTGAAATATCTATTCAAATCAGTACAGGTGTTCAAAATACCCATTCAAAAAAAAGGAACCGCCCCAATCAGGGACGGTTCGAACTGTAAGTCCGTATAGATTAGGCAGCCTTGGTAGCGTGAATCTTTTCACTTTCAGCCTTAGCAACACTGTATACTACAAGACCAAAACCGATCTTATTGATTGCGTCAGCGATGTTGTAAGTGATGTTCATATCGAAGGCACCAGCCAACCAGTTGTCTGGCATAGTCATGTATCCGATTGGATAGATTGACCAACCAAGAGTGATGAAAATACCGAGCAAGAACATGGCTTGCTTAAGTTCCGGAGAGTCACTGGATTGTGAAAGTTTACGGATGTCACCTGCAAATACTTCGTATACGATGTACAAATAGCCGATTGTAGAGATGAATC
>CALDQI010000810.1:0-5628 GCA_937911635.1 uncultured Pseudomonadota bacterium
CTTCTATTTGGTTGAGAGATCTCATTTGAAAGAGTACGTTGCTTGATATAAGGATACAATAAGTAAATTGATTGAAGATTTTCATTCTCTTTTAATTTTTGTTGAACATAAGCATCAGCATAAAAATGCATTTGGTATTGATAAGTGGACCTTGGACTCTCTTCAAATGTTGTATATTTGGCATCAAATAAAAATATGTCATTGCCCTTTTGAAAGCTCAGATCAATCTCTTTGTTGTTCTTTTTTGATGTGACCTGATTGTTTACCCAAGGGCCTTCAAATACTAAATCTTTCTGATCTCGTATGATTCCACCTTCGATTTTCTCAAAAGATTTATAAAGCAATTTCTCCCATACCTTAGATGTTGGTGCTGAAATATGCCACCAATACTGTGAATCATCTTTGTGTAAGGGATCTCGTAACATAGATTCATGTCGTAGAATACGCTCTGCGTATTGTAAAACTTTTGAATACATTCGAAAAGATCTTGGCATTCTTCTTTGTAATCTCTGACATTCTCGTATTGCTGTATTCACAGAATATGCAGACAAATCTTCTAATATACTTCTCAATTGATTGGTCTGACGCTTAATATCAACCAGTTCATCTTGTAAAAATTGTAAGGCACCTAATTTAGAAACATCAAACTTTGATATTATTTCCAACGTTGTTTTCAGTACTCTATAAATTGGTGCTGATATATCAAATGTTTCGAACTCACATTCAATTCGAGAGGATGGCTTTGCTTTAATGTTGACCATTCCACGACGAGTAATTCTACCTCGAACAGCACCCACCTCTTCGCGTACCAATCGATAACTTCTTCTCAACTCTCGCATATGCTGTCTAAGTTCAGATACGAAAGCTCGAAAAAGAAATAATGGAAGACCATTCTTACCCAAAGAGTACTCTCCATCTTTGGAACGAAATACATCCTCCTTCTTTTCATCTTGATAAAACTTACACAGCCTGTAGATACTTTCAAGGATAATCGAAGAATCAGTAGACATACTGATGTGTGGTGATTCATCCATCACATCGGCGTCCTCTGATAGAGAAAGGATATCATCATTAGACTGTTTTATTTGCTGACGAACTTTTTTAAATATTTTGTTCAACAACTTGAACTCAAGTGGAACAAGTTCGACTGTCTCTAATTGTTTCAATAATCGAATTGGAGGATCTTGACTTAAAACAACCTCATCAAAGAATCGTTCCTTAGATGAATTTATTTGAGAATTTGTTTCTTCTTTCCAAAATCTAGGCATAATTCCATAAACGACATATTGCGTTTGATTACCAACTGTATGAGGCACTCCAATGATACTGAGTACATCAAAGGTTGGTTGCACCTCGATTGGACCAACCTCATTCATTTAGGCTCTCCACCTGTTGACACTTCTGTTTGTTCTACCACATCAGTAAAGGGTTGTTTACGTTTTACAAATACAATCCCTTCTTTATCTAGACAGAGCGTGAACTTAACCTCTGAAGGCAGTTCTTTTTCAATATTTGCTTTCAATGCCTTCAAATCTGATGGCGCTGTCGCATTCAATATATCAGCGAGCTGGGGAAGTAAGGACAATTCAAACAACTCATTTACATCTTGATAATCTCCATTTGCAAAATCAAAGAGATAAGAATGTCCCAGCATGGCGTCAGGTCCAATGTATGTTTCTAGTGAGTTGTTGATGTTTTTCCATATGTCGAAAAGAGACTTGTCCATTGTACTTGACAGTTTGCTCATATCGCTGATTGGTTCCAAACGATAATAAGCAAACCTTCGTCGCAATGCAGAGTCCATCGAAATAACTGATCTGTCTGAGGTATTCAATGTGGCAAGTATATATAGATTGCTTGGTAATATCAGTTGTTTGTGAGATTGAAGATTAATCACCCAGTCACATTCATTGGCTGCAATCATCTCGTCCCAGTTTTTATCATTATCAGCATTCTGTCTTTTCGGAGTAACCCGCTTTGAATTTTCTAATAGTGTTAAAACTTCACCCATGACTTTTGGTATGTTGGCACGATTGACCTCGTCAATAAAGAGTAAAAAGTCTTTATCCGGATTAAACAGCGCTTCTTTGGCCAATTTGTATAAAATCCCTTCTTCATACTCAAAACCCAATTCTTGAGTCTGATCTTCTCCTATGATTTTTGGTACCAAACCACCAATAAAATCTTCATAAGCTGTCGATGGATGAAATGTCATTTCCTCAATTTTAAGCTCTCTATCTGGAGATAGTTTTTGTATTTGATCTTTTTGATGGGTTTTTCCTGTTCCAGGTACACCTTCCAAAACAACATTTTTACGACTACAAAGCAACCGAACAATGTCGTCAGTAATATTATTACCAGTACTTGGTGCTGTAACCAGTAACATTATGTTGTTATCAGTCCCTTTGCGCTCAATTTGCAAAGAGAAAGGTACGATTTTATTCAACTCAGTTAAGAGGTCCTTATTCTCATGATTGTACGTCAGCATTAAAGAATCAATAATGTTTGGAAGTATCGAGTATTGCCAAATGTCTTGGCGTTTCTGGTCTTGTTCAACTACTGCTTGTAAATCATATAGATAGGAATGTCCCAAACAATGATCTTCTCCAAGATGCTTCACTAACAGTTCGGAAATTTTAACAAAGGCTTCTTGATCTTTTTTATCTAAATTGGGTAACTCACGACTGATATCAGCATCATTATAAGTTTCCAGCCGTATAAACTTAAATCGACGTCGCATAGCTGCATCCATTGGTGTGACAGAGCGGTCTGACGTATTCATAGTTCCAACAATATGTAGATATTTAAGATTTTCCTCATCAAACAAAGTTTGTATTTCACTCTCATTCAAACCAACATTTTTTATCCGTGGCTTAAATGATGTATTGGTACCTAACAAGGAGATTAGCTCACCAAATACCTTTGATAGATTGGCTCGATTGACTTCATCAATCCACAAGAGAACATTTTTTTGTTCCTTATGTGCAAACTTCAACAATTCCAATAAATGGCCAGATACCTCCTCAAATAACAACTGATTGTTTTTTTCAATGGGTTGAAGTCCACCAATAAAATCTGAATAATCACTTGAAGGATGAAAAGTCAGAAATCGAACAGATCTTGGATCGAATTTTTTTCGTATTTCGCTGTACTGATGTGTTTTGCCAGTACCCGGAACCCCTTCTAGGATAATGCTTCTGTGTCGTTTAAGGGTTTGATAAATCCGCTTAGATATTATTGATAGCTCTATGAGTTCAGACTGCTTGTTGACTTCTTCCTCAGAACTTGCATCAACATTTTCTGAAGTTGTTTCAATGTCATTCATGAATGGTTCACTATTTTTCAGATATTCCAGAAGTGCATAACTAATAGGATCTAAAACCAACGCTCGTTGTTCAATGAAATCACAGTAGAGCGTTTTGTCATTGTCATTATATGTATAGCTTTGTGAGAATTTTCCAAGTTTTGAGGGGGTATCAAGAGTATTTCCTGTAAACCCACCCTGATAATCAAATCCCATGTTTGAAAAGTACTCACTAAGCCATTTTTCAGTTTTTTCTTTAAGCTTTTTTGTGTTTTTCTTTAACCACTTTTCATCCTTTGATTCCAAATCGATATCATCAATTATGGATTCGAAAGAAACAGCACGAAAAACATGCCTGTGTTCGGTACGATTGATTTTCTTCTCTTGAATAGTGAGAATATCAGTATCTGAAAATGTACCAATCCATATTGGAGATTTTCCCTTCAAAACAACGACCTTATCTCCTTCTCGAATTCGATTCAAAAATGCAATTGATTTATTACGAGCTAAACCCGGTCTTTTCTCTTCACTAAACTTATCTTTGAGATATTGCTCAAAATTATTCCATTTTATCGAATCTTTAGAGTCAAAATCTTCACCTATTTTTTTCTTAGGCCATATATGGAATCCAATGCCCACAACTCCATTTTTCAGGGCGAATGGATAATAACTCTTTGTACTCTTGCCAGGAGCAATCCCCCACCATATTTCTGGAGGACTTAATACTTGTTTCCCTTTTTGTGCTAACCATTTTCTAATTTGCTCTTGTATCTCTATTTTTTTCCCCCAATCAATGGACTCTTCAGATACTGCTTCAAAAGCAGCAACGGAACCATTTTCATGAAGATTTATAGACCAATGATTTGTATCATTGGATACAGACAACCACCATCCTTGTTCATCGTCCTCACTGCTTTTGCCCCAACTGCTCTGATGATAAGTGACTGAAGTCTTCTCATCTTTTTTTCTAAAACTGAGTTCTGCAAGGATGGATGCAAACATGTTTTCATCCACAAAGATAGAATATGGGGTTTGAGTCATGAAAACTCCAATAATTATAGTTATTCTTCAAAGGTTAACGTTTGTTCTCTACATCTCGGACAGGTATGCCCACTCAATGCCAATCGATAGTGGTCGCCAAATTCATCGAGGTTTGGTTTTGAAGGTAAAGGTTCTTCCTCTTCAAAATCACCAATCTCAACAATCTTAATATCTTCCAAGTCAGCAATCATGTGATGATAAATAAAGCCGGATTCTTCTGGAAACAACTCTTCAGAAACCTCCCCCAAAAGACTCATTTTCTTTTGGCAAGAAGAACAACGTATAAATCTTTTGCCCACAATGTTTTTACTATCAATATTAGCACATTCCATACATACACAAGGAACAAAGAAATCTGTGGAAAAGCCAGGGCTACCAATTGGAATCATCCAATCAATTGGATCTGGTGAACCAAAATGTAAATCCGAAATATCGCGTGTATCTTCACAGGATTTGTTGGCACAAGATACCCTAATGTTGTGTGACATTTATCATCCTTCAACAATATGTTTATTGAGTCAAAATATAACCACTTTGGCATCTGCCTTCATCTTTTACAATTATTGTTTTGACACCTTAGCCAACATGATCATAGTCATGACTCACCACCGTTTTCCCGCTTTAGAAAATCTGTTCCCGATTCGTCTGAAAACCAAGGTTTACCCTACATCGAAATTGTGTCACCAACAGTCTTTCTACAAGCACTCGTAGAGTGCCGAAAACTATCCAAATGGGTAGTGTCCACCCTTAAGGTTGTTTTGGTCTTCGAAGAACTATCGTTAAACGTAGAATCTGAACGATTTTGATTTCTAAAATAAGGGTCAAAACCCTTATTTTCAACTGAGTTCGACGTTTCCTAGCTAGGACTTATTGTTGGAGCTTCTTCTTTAGGTAAGTAGAGTTCTGCAGATATCGTCGGTCTGGGGAGTAGTTGAAGATCAACGCACCAGCGGGGATGGTTGCAACAATGCGATCGTTTGCTTCAGGCTCCAGAACCCAGCAACCCGCGCTGTTTCCGTGTACTCCTCGACTATCCGCATACTGCCCCCGGCGATTCTTAGCCTGGTGCATGATAACGTTGCGGCTAGCCACATTGTCATTGAAACCAGCCTCCAGACCTTCGAATCGCTGGATGGGTGTGCCACGTCGTCCGGCAGCCCCGCTCACTTGATTGCTACCGGTTGCGCGCATAAGACCTAGGGAGGATTTCCCCGAACCCGACTCATTTCCAAATCGGTCAGATTCATTGCGATTAGAGGTGTTGGCGGAACCATAACCATGAC
>CALDQI010000811.1:0-11034 GCA_937911635.1 uncultured Pseudomonadota bacterium
GTATCGGCCAACAAAAGCACCGTGGTTGACGTAACTCGCTTTCGTATAGCGCTTCAGCAAATCTGCAACCCCATCCAAACGATCATCCACCCAAAATATTCTAGGCATCGCTAAGAGTACAAATGCAGTATCCTGACGCTCCTGTTCAGCAATATCAATCCGCATATCGGACTCTTGCTCTGCCTCTAATACGCGCTCTATCAATTCGATGAGCTGGGTCGACGTACCGAGTGTAAAGAGAAACTCAGTCGGGAGAGAATCAAACACATTGCAGATGCCTTTGTATCGGAAGGATCCTTTCGGAGGATTTTCAGATTTCAAAATATCCGCAAGAACCCGGCGCAACACAGGAACATGTCGAGAGGTTTGTGTCACTGCACGATAGGTAAACAGACCGGTGATGTGAATGGGCGTGAAGCCTTGACCATCTCGATTTGGTACAGCCAGATACAGTTCATCTACCAACCCAACACGATGGATGGGGGACTCCACATTGCCCTTCCGTACCACTACCGGTGTACCATTCACCGTAGGACTCCAATCCAAAATGGTTGGAACCCACAAATGCTCCAGACCTTCTCTCAAGATTCCTGATCGCTGATCCCCAATTTGCAGGCCCATAAAAACAAAGTTCTCTTGAAGCAACCAATCAACAAACTCAGCAGCCTCGAGCATCTCGTCTCGCCTCTCGATAATACTCCGTGCAGCACTTTCAAATCGTTCCGATGATTTTTCCAATACATTCGTGATATCCGTAAAATCAGAAACTACAGCCTGAGCGAGTTGCAAACAGTTAATGAGAGACTGCTCCATGTCCTCTACAGTATTTGTGAATCCACCCTCCAACTCAAATCGCAAGATGCTTTCCAGTTGAAAGTTTGGCTCATCCACTGCGACAACCTGTCCAGATTCATTTCTCTTAAAACCGACAATTACATTAAAACCCGTCACAGTTTGAGCACCCAACTGCTTCAGATGCATTCGCACGGAATCCACAATAAACGGTTGGTCGGGCAGATTGATGCAAACAACTCGACGATTCCCTTTCCCCTCTCGTACCTGTACAGTTGGCTCTCTAAAACGCACTACATCCAATGTGTCCAAAATTTGGCGTACAACAGTTTCATGTGTATGCCGTGTTCGAACTGCAGCGCGAAGCTGTCTGGCCACCGCCACCGCATATCGTGCCAGTATCTCTGTACGTTGTTCAGATGGAATGGCGTTTAAAATTCGTCTTTCGTAAGCACTCAAATCCATTGGAAACCTCATGTAAGGGTTGTTAAAACCAGTAAACAGCTTGAGCTGGACGTACACACCACACTGTTAATGCGACGCTTCAACTACTAAAGTATCAATAGAAAAAGGCTATCTCTATCAGTCCTCAAAGGCAAAAGGCGACTGCCATTTTTTATGTAAATAATGCATAAAAAGGATTCACGAATATGCAAAACATCTCATATACAACAAGTGCTGAACAACGTTCACTTGAGTGGTGACAACTGAACCACACCCGATTCGTATAGGGCTTCTACCTTGTTCCCAGTCAGTCGAAGGGCCGATGGATACTCTCCGTAATGTCTGGATATTCCTGTATCTATAGCGAATAGAGTACCGTCACATCGACTGTGAATCTGACCATCTCTCTGGGTCGTATGCCCCATCACCATCCTCGTCGCACCCAATTTAGACAATACAAATTGCGCTTCTTCACAAGCCATAGACTCTGTCTGTTTCCAGTACCCTCGATACCATAAAGGTCCTTTCTCTCCAAGAATCTTTCTATCACCCACCCCCAGCATCGCCAGTCGAACTTCTTCAGACAATGTCTCTGCCGGTTTGGCAAACTGCCGAGAGACCCCTCCATGAACAAAGATGGTGTCCCCAAGTTGCAAGACAGCATCCTTGGTACTCAGCCACTGAGACCATTCACCCCCAATAGTAAAAGCCGCTTTGCGCTTTTCCAATCCCCCAAAACTTTGAATGTCTGCCTGAGATACATATCTCCAATCTCCTTGTACATTCATCACTTCATGATTACCTAGCAATACGATAAATTCACTGTTGTGTGCTGGAGCTTGGGTCTCCAAGTCTCGAATCCATTCGAGCAGTGGCTGACCATCTGGACCTCTGTCCGTTAAATCTCCAGTCTGAACAACTATCGTATCCTGCACAATCCATTTACCAGTTGAGTCTGTGATCCCTGCTATCGAGAAGGCCTTCTTAGCGGAAGACAGATCTGCATGTAAATCCCCCACCGCAACAATTGTTTTCGATGTCGATGGAGCGGCATTCACAGTTGTAGGTAGAAAAAACAGACTCAACAGCATCCCAACTACAGTATAAAATGGACACGAGTGGTAATTGTTGGATACAGTCATTGTATACTCCAGATAGCTAGCATTTTCCTTTTAGATTTACGATGAGACACTTTTATGAATGATGCATTGCAAACATCGGCTGTACAATGGGCGTCGCAACTTGAACTCGCAATCAAAGAACATCCGATCATAATTCATTACGAGATCAGCATCGACCTATCACACATTAAAACCTTCTCCAATGAATTGGATGGCCGCAATCGATGGGGTAACATCCTGAAATCAAATCAACACATTCATCACCAATTTCAGATTCGGGTCTTTTTGCAAAACGGTCGTTTTTCATTTGTACAGGATGTACGTCGATTTGCTGACGCTGACCAAACCCCACACAAAGTGATTGAATCCCTTTTATTGGAATCCAATCAGCTTCCAAATCCAAATGGGAAAACGATCTTTACAAACACCATCCACCAACCTCATCCCCTCGAAATTTGGGACCCAAGATTTGATACGTTGGATGCCGCTCGACGAAAGGAAATCTTGTTGGACCAATACACAATGATCCCTCAGATGAACAAACGTGCACGTTTACAAAAGGCAGACCTGAAAGAAATTCAAGTGATGCGGCACATTCGAACGTCACAAAATTCAATGTCTGAACAAAGCACTAGATATGAGTTGATTGGTATGGTTGCCAACGGAATTGAGCGGGTTCCATTCCACATGATATCAAGACGATTTGCAGATCTTTGTACGCACCCTTTTGGCTGGACAACATTTTACCCGCCTCCTGTCCCAAACAAAACCGCCGCTGCAATAGCTCCAGATTGGATGCTGATGCTGACTCCACGTATCGTAGCTTCAATCGTAGAGTGTCTGCCTCCCGCCTTCGAGTTGGATCGGCTCGAGAAGGGAACCAGTTTCTTAGCTGGCAAACAAGGCTCTACCATCGGCTCAAAGAGAATTCACCTCATCGATGACCCGACGATGCTTTCAGGTGTGCACTCCCGTAATTTTGATGCCAACGGTGTACCCAGTAAACCGCTCACCCTCGTTTCAGATGGGGTATTCAAGGATTGTTACATCCCATTAGACTCTCCAGGAAATAAAGAGCCCACCGGACACATCGGTATGAATGGAAAACTTTGGTGTGGCAATATCCTAAGCCAAATGGGACGACGGTCTCAAAACATGATTCTTGCCGATCGTGGAGATGCATTGATAGGAACACACATCGTAGAACCAACTCAGTTAAATATTGAAACTGGAGTCTTGAGGTTGGTTGCCAACTTTGCACACATTTCCTCCAAAGGCTTCGAAGGCAACTTAGGAATACGAACAGTGGTGGTTCCAATCCTAGAGTTGTTTGAACAAGTCTCTGAAACGGCAAACGATCAAAATCGATACAACCACGTTGACGCCAGTACTTGGATATTGGATGATTGTAGACTTTTATCGTAAAATTTTATCGTCGAAGTTTATCAAAGCAGAATTTTATAGAATACAATCGAAAAGATTCACGAGCACTTTCACTGTGAAGCGGTTGAACAATCATTCACACGCAGAGAGAGTTGTGGTTGCAGGTGACTGATTCTCCACCACAAACTGTCCCGTACCGGCTAGCCAATAAATATAGCCCACATCCCACAAATCTCTTGGTGAAAGCAATCTAGATTCTTCGGCTATCAACGCGCCATCGAGGTATACTCGGACCGTGGCCGTCGTGTCCCCATTGCCATTTCCATTGAAATAGTGAACCATGATATTGTAGGAACCGTCGTATGGCGTTTCGATCTCGATCTCTTCAGGACCATAGCCAATACGGTTGTCCAAGGAGAGAGATGGATCATCAAACACACCCGATTCGCCCCAGCTAGGGTTTGGATTGCACCAACAGCAATCTCCATCGTAGCTATAAAAGTCATAGCCTTCCATCACCATGTGGAGATCGACATCTGTATTGCCTTTATCCCACACCAATTCTACTTGGATGGCTTCATCCGGAATGGCTGTAAATTGGCACATGTTCGGTTCTGATTCCAATCCGATGCTGTTGGCAACAACCAATTGCAACTCGTAATCTCCGGCTGCATCGACAAAGAACGGACTGTATTCCAATGTGGGTTCTTCAATGGTGGTGTTGGACCCCGGAGGCTGTGACAAGAGTGTCCACTGATACGTCAGTGGCTCATATCCTTGTGGGTCTGAAGAGTTTTGAGCGTTCAGATGAACCGTAGTCGGGGGATCGACTTCACTGGGACAGGGAAATCTAGCTTCTGGATACCCAAAGTCTCCGCCGCCGTTTCCAAGAAGTGCAATCGTTTGCTCTCCTTCATCTGGATCATTACTCACGATCGTAATTATGGCGTTGTCTCCAGTTTCCGCCGTTGGAGCGTACGTCACTACCAGTGTACTGCTCTGTTCGAGCCCATAGGATACACCAGACACATCGGTCATCAGCGAAAACGTCTCGGCACCTTCAATCGTTACGGATTCGATGATCAAATCGCCCGTCCCTCGATTGGTCAACGTAAAATATTGAGTTGCGGTTTGCCCCTGCGCAACCGTACCAAAATCCACTGCTCTTGGCGTAATTTCAATATCCGGTACCGGTCCAACAACTCCCTCTCCATTTAGTGGAAGCGTCATCGTACCATTTTCAGGATCATTGCTTGATATCACAATGTTTCGGTCGTATTCTCGGTATGTCTCAGGCTCAAAGGATACCGTTATGGTTTGACTTTCATTGACTTCAACAACGCCCTCTGTAGGTTCGATAGTATAAACACCATCGTCATTGCCATCGACCTCAATCGACGCGATATCCAATTCCGCCAATCCCGAATTGATGATTTGGAATTCTTGAGTGTCCGTATACAGCACCACCGTTTCAAAGTCTACACTCTCCGTCGTAAGGGTCAACGTCGGAAACAATTCACGAAATTGAGTTTCCTCAAGCTTATCACCTGTACAAGCGGTCATCGATAGCATCACCACGCTCATCAAACTCTTTGCATCCTTCATTCTGCTCTCCTTAACTGTACGCTTTGATGCACATTGGCACCATATTTGCACCTCAATGTATCACATGCAAAAGATGTTCCACATTGCAATCGACAATCCTTTGAAGATTGCGTTACAATAGACATAGTATAACTGGAGTTTTTTATCATGCCTTTTGCCTCTTCGTTCATCCTCTTTCTTTTTGGGTGTATTGGCTGTCAAAGCTGCCAACCTCAAATTGTACCCCCAGACAATCCAGACGATCAGCCTGAGCCTTCCTCGGAAGACACGGACACGGCCGAATTAGAGGATACAGGTGACACTGGACTTGCTGAAGCTCCACCCTGTCCCATTATGGAGATTGAACCCAATGACAATTACGACGAGGCACAGGTTGTGTTCTTGGAAAAATGGATTTGCGGAGACTACGACAAAGAATTTGATCTAGACAATTACGGCTTTCAGTTTCCAGAAGACGAAGGGTGGTTAAAAGTGTGGGGTCGGGCTCAAACCGTTGGGTCTCTCTCTGACATTTTGATCACACTCGACCAAGGCTCCAACACCGCAGTATCCTTCGCTCAGATTGGCACGACAGATCCAATGATGGTGGTTCCCGTAACCAATGAAGATGTGCTTTACACAACCATCTACGATCAGTATGGTGGGTATGGTGACAACAACTTTTATGAGATGATTGTATCGCAAGTGAAACCACCGGTGGAATGGAACAGACTTGAAAATGACGACATTGGAAACAACAACGCTCCTGCCGGTGCAGAAGAAGTGGCCAACGGAGATCGAATATTCGGAACAGCCTCCACCAACTTTGATACCGATTGGTTCAAGTTTACCGTCGCAGATGGTGAGTCTATTCAAGTCACGGTTGATCTGACCGCCTTTGCTGAAGGCTCTCCAATGGATCCGATCGTATACCTGTACGACGATCGGATATTTACGGACTCGGATGCTCCGTATCGTGCAGTCCGAAACAATCAGTCCGGCGACAACATCAACTTGGATCCCGTCCTGAGATATACAGTCACGCAATCCGGTGATTGGGGGATCCTTGTCAAGAACAATGGTCCCGGTGGTTCAGATTTCCACTGGTATGTCGTAGATATATCTTTGGAGACCGCTGAATAAACCCACCATCACTGGAAATTCGGCACCAGATTTGCAACGAGATATGTTGCTTAGCACAAACCAACCGTGAGGATCTTATGAAATACCCTACTCTTCTAGCATTGTTTGCACTGTCGACCGCCTGTACCAACGATGAACCCAAGCCAGAGCAAGGCGACTTACCCACAGACACAGGAACGGAAGAAGATACCGGTGGGGTCGTCGATTGTGATGCGACTGTCTCTAGTACTCCCTCAGTAGATCTGCCATCATCCAGTTGGTTTTTCCGTGATGCTGTAGAACTGACCTTTGATGAAGTCAATGTGGCTCTGGATTTGACACTCACCGACAGTAGCGGTTCCGACGTCCCCGTTGGCTATGAGTGGAATGAGTCTCGAGAGATTGCTCACGTTCTACCAGAGTCGGGTACCTGGATGGGTGATGAAGACTACACATTGGTTGCCAGTTTCTGCGGAACCAGTGAAACATTGACCTTTGGCACCTCAGAGTATGGTTTGCCTCTCGAATCGGATGCGGATTCACTAGTTGGCAACACCTACAACATCGATCTGGCTTCTGCAGAGTACACACACCCTCCGGGAATTGGTACCCTGCTGTCGCAAAACATCGATCAACCACTGCTCTTCGGCATTGAAGCCTCAAATGGTTCCTCCTTAGACTTCATCGCCGCTCTAGGAATGTATACCAACACGGGTGGGATTGAACAAACCACTGGGTTGTGGACCTTCCCAGGCGCAGATTTTTCCAGTGCTCCTTACTTTGATGCATATGCTGAAACCTTAGAGATTCAGTATGGCTCAATCGAAATTCCAATCTTTGATTTTGAAATTTCTGGAACCTTCTCCGCCGACGCACAAAAAATGGGATTCGCACACTTTGAGGGGCTTGGAGATACACGTGGAATCTCAGCCGAACTAGGGACAGGTGACGAAAACATGCTATGTAATTTATTAGCGAACAGTGGTGAGGGATGCGTAGCCTGTCCAAACGCCACTGGCGATGAGAAGTTCTGCGTATTCCTCGCCGGCGATATAGAAGAAGTGCTCATGGTGCCCAACCTTATACTTGAAGATATGTAAACTCCGTAGGAACTGACGATGTTGTCCACACTCAGTGTTGCCCAGATTCAAATTTTGTGTCACGGTGCAGCACTGGGTTTTTTTCTGGTCTTGGGGCAGATGATATCTCGCAATCAGCAGCCCTTAATCCGTCGAGACCTATTGGTGAACATTGGAACAGGACTCGGGATATTGATCGTTATCAAACCCTTGATGGTATGGGCGAACTCAGTACTGTCGTTGCATTTAGTATCACTAAAATCCTTGCCGGTGGTGTTACAGTTTGTACTGGCTTTCATCGCTCTAGACTTTACTCGATATTGGCTGCATTACATGCACCACAGAGTCCCCTTCTTCTGGCAGTTCCACCGAGTACACCACTCAAGCGCCACTCTAGATGCGACCAGTGGACTTCGTATGCACCTGTTCGACTTCATCCAACTCGCCTTGTTACCGACATTGTTGTTCTCGACCGTATTCGATATTCGTTCCTGGTCTGAGTGGATGCTTCCCTCTGTCCTTCTGGTTGGTACTTTTTTCGATGCCTTCCAACACGCCAACATTCGATTTGATATCGAACATCCTCTGGGAAAGATGTGGCACAAGCTACTCAACAACCCACACTTCCACGCGTGGCATCACGTACGAGATGTCGAAGGTCAAGATGGCAATTACGGCAATGTACTGCTCATTTGGGATCGCACCTTTGGAACAGACGTCACGCAAGATCAATTACCTGATGCACTTGGGCTCAACATCTCCCAAGCGTTGCACACTTCAGACCCTCTATCATTACAGTTGTTGCGTCGTCCTTCCGCTTAGTATAGACTGGTCTCCATGACCAAATCCTTTCGCATTGTTGGAGTGCTGATCCTCACTCTTATCAGCATGTTCTTTGCCTTTAGAGGGATTGATGTTTCAGAGATGCTCAGTGGAATTCAACAAGCCAACCTTTGGTATTTTGGGTTGGTTTGTCTGGGATATCTCTGTGCCCATGCGCTTCGAACACTCCGATTGTGGCTACTTATTGGATATCGGGGCACGTATGGATCGATATTTTCCATAAACAGCATTGGATTTCTCGCCATCAATGTGATTCCACTTCGTATGGGAGAGTTCGTACGACCTTATTTATTGTCTGAGAAGGAGTACACCCCATTTGGAGAGGCAATGGTAGCGATCGTACTTGAACGATGGCTCGATATGATCATGCTGCTCATCATGCTCTTGGGACTTGGATGGTTTATTGATTTACCAAATGGGGTGGTCGTTCAAGGTATAGATATTCTAGCTGTCGGTCAAAAAACACTGGGAACCATGGTCTTTGTCGGATTCATTGGGCTTATTGGACTGATTGGATTTGGTGAGCCAATCCTCCATCCATTGAAAACACACAGTCATCCAATCCTCTCTAAGGGCGCATCGTTTGTTCTTTCATTGAGAGAAGGGGCCCATCGGCTATTCGCCCATCCTGTATTGGCAGTACAAGCATTCTGTATTTCCTGTGCGGTATGGGGAACAACAATGGTGGCGATTTGGTTTGGTCTGCAGGGCTTCTCTGACTTTCCACACACAGTTGGAGTTGTTTGGTCCGTCTGGACCATTACACTGGTCGGCATGGTGGTCGCGCCCACTCCTGGATTTATTGGTGTCTATGAACTGTTTTGCGCAACAGCCCTCTGGCTTTGGGGAGTGGATAAAGTTGATGGCACTGCCTTTGCACTCACTTTGCACGCTTCTCAATTGTTGTTCACGGTCGCCATCGGTTCAATATTTGTACTGAGAGAAGGCATCAATCTTCGCAGCTTGGTCAACGACTCTCGTACCGATGTGGCTCCCGATGCTTAGTGCACGCTGCAGTGGTCATTGTAATCGGAACTTTTTCCAATCTCCGATAGATGCCATCGAAATTTGTCTTTTAGGAATCGGAGCATATCGTCTGGGAACTGCACGAACGATTTCCTCTTCGATCCATTGATGAAACACCTCTGCCGTATCAGCAGACAACCACCTCACTGAAGCGAAGTGAAGTTTAAGCCATTCAGTCTGTATCAACTTTTTCGCCACTTCAAGTAGCACTTCTTGAACCGCAACAAAATGTATCTCTCGTGTCTTGAAGTGAGCAAAAATCGCAGCCTGCTCCGGAGATATATCTTTCAACCCCAAATATATCTTCGAGAAATTAATATCTTTCAACACAGTCAACGTTTCCAAATCCAAATGTGTCACACCTTCTAAATGCAATGATGAATACGCTCCCAGATGCTTTAGTCGAAAATTTGCTATGGCTTTCGCATGTTCAACCGTAAACATCGTAAGACCATTGAGATGCAACGAAGCAAATTGTTGACCGTTCGTCAACGCATGAAGAGCCTCGGGCTCAATGTGTGTCAACCCATTCAATTCGAATCCTGAACTCGGAACCTGACGTAGGATTTCAGCTGTCGGAACATCCAATGACTGTAAGCCATTGAGTTCAATCTCATGGGTGCAAATCATCGATGGATGCCCTAGATAGTCTCCCCAATCTCGGATCAACTCTGGATCTGTAGCAATATAATTGAGGTACTTCTCGTACAAGTAATTCTTCTGATAGCTATGCGGATCCCAGTCCAACAAATGGGATGCTTGAGTAGAATCTAGTTCTACAATACCATTGAGTGGCAAGTTGTAGTGGTCTGATGATGAAAGCCTGTCTCGAGAATATTTCAGTCCGGCTTGAATCGTTCTCTGTGCTTTACGATCAATATGTTGGACTTTATTAAGGTCTTCCAAGTTGTATGTACATGCCAATATTACACTCCACAATACCATAGATACCTCCGACATTTTTTGAGTCGGTTGACTCAAACATTTCTACGACAGTGTATTAGACAACGATTTTTCTAATTGGTTCCACTCAGAGGCTAAATATTGTACACAAAAATTATAGCCATTCTAATGCATAGAGCAGAAAGGTCAGATCCTCCATCGCATCCTCAGCTTTCAAGTCGGAGCAATACACATGATCAAACGTGGCTTCATCATCACATATAGCAGTAGAATGCAACCGATTCTCTGGACGAATGTTTATTGTGACACTACGATCGATACCAGCAGACAGAACCCAATGATTCAAAAGATTCGCTTGCGGAGGTGTGATCACATCTCTTGCACCGATCATGTAGTGCCCTTCTGATTTATCTAGAAGAGCCAGTACAGCATCGTCCGAAATGTCTTTTAAATGTGGGAGTGCCACAGTAGGAACTTGCCATTGTTGTACAATGCTTGCCTGATCGACGGATAAAGACTCCAATCCCAAAGACAAAGCCCCGCCCGCCCATGAGGTGAAGGTGCTTGCCGGAGCGCGACTGGGGCCGTTCCCGCAAGAAGACCACGCGTGCCGAGTTGATGGTGTAGGGCTGCACGCCCGAAGTGTTGAGCAGTTTGGAGGCCTCCTGCATGCGAACGACCTCGTGGTACGACGACCGGCGGATCTGCAGCATGCGATGCCCAAGGTGCACCTCCGC
>CALDQI010000812.1:0-4536 GCA_937911635.1 uncultured Pseudomonadota bacterium
TGGGGTGGACTGTAACGATGTAGACAATACCATTAACACATATGCGACGGATTCTTGGTACGATGGCATAGATCAAAACTGTGATGGATTGGATCAAACAGTCACCTGCCCATCTGGGGAGATCACCGACTGTCTAGGCAATTGTGCACCGAGCAACTGGCTTGGGGACACCTATTGCGATGATGGTACCTATAGCCACAACAACATCGCTATTTATTTTAACTGTGCGGCTTTCAATTATGATGCTGGAGATTGCTCAATAGATGGAGATGGGGATGGCGTCGACGCTTCACTTGACTGCGATGATACTGATGCCTCTTCTTACCCCGGCGCTGTTGAGATCCCGAATGACGGAATCGACCAAGACTGTGATGGGTTTGATTTTATCGATGTTGATGGAGATGGAGTGGATGCAACTGTCGATTGTGATGACAACGATGCGTCCATTTACCCAGGTGCCACAGAAATACCGAACGACGGGATCGACCAAGATTGCGACGGCTCTGACTTTGTAGACCTTGATGGAGATAGTGTAGATGCCACTATCGATTGCAATGACAACGATGCGTCCATTTACCCAGGTGCTACTGAAGTTGTCGGCGACGGTATTGATCAAAACTGTGATGGACTTACAGCGGCCTTTGATGGTACAGAGTCTTACCTTTATACTGAAGTGGGGCAAAGCAGTCCTGGAGTCGTTCCTTGCGAGCTGTACTGGACGACTTCGAGTACAGTTGCACTAACGGATTGTACAGATTGTCTTTTTGCATTCACCATCGATTTTACACTGGACACCGCAACTTCGGTAATCGATAGTAGCAGCTCTGACTGCATGAGTTATGCTGCCGATTACACCTACGACTATGGCTACGTTGAAGACTATGATGGAGCAGGCAACGGAGCTATCCTATCCCGAAACACCGGTACCACTACGTGGGAAGAATGGTTCTCTGAAGGAGACCTGTATGGTGGAACGGCGGCCACTCTTGACTTAACGGGTGATCAATTCACCTACACTGTTGGCTATGAAGACTACACCTATCAAGGATATTACTTTACCAATGCCATAGCCGGCACCGTAATCGTACAGTGATCTAAGGGTTCATTTTGGCAAGCTGAGGAATACAATAAATACGCCATGAGCATTAGACATATGCTAGTCTAATCCATAGGGGTAGACCGTTACTACAATGATGGTCTGATAATCTTTAACAAACACTATACGTGTGATGAGACATTGGAATGAAGCTTCGGGGGGAGATTCACTCAGTGTCTATCCATGAGAAATGTATCCATATACACGACACAGAGGGCGATTACAGGAGAGAATATGAACGGTTGGAAAACCAAGGTAACATCCCATCACTTTCAGATTGGGATTCATACTATATTGCCACTACTGATGCTTGCATGTGAGGGAAAAAAGCTCGATCATGAGCCCGGGGAAATACTTGAACCGTCAGAGCCTGCTGTAGAGTTGGATCCATTAGACGTGGATGATGACGGTGATGGATTCACTGAAAATGACGGAGACTGTGACGATGACAATGCTGACATGCATCCGGAGTCAGACGAGTACTGCGATGGGATTGACAACAACTGCGATGGACTGGTCGATAACAATCCACTAGATGGTCACGCTTATTTTACCGATAACGATGCAGATGGATTTGGTACTGGATTTGGTGTTGGTACCAGCTGTGATGAGATCCCCGATGGACATTCATTGATTCCTGGAGATTGTGATGACACCAACCCAGAAGTCAATCCGAACGGTATGGAATTGTGCGGAGATGGCTTGGACAACGATTGCAATGGCGGGATAGACGACGGACAACACTATTACTTTGATGGTGATGATGATGGACACGGAGATCCCAACAATACTTGGATAACCTGTGATCCTGGTGAGGGTTGGGTTGAAACCAATCTAGACTGCAATGATACAGACCCCTCTATACATCCTGAGGGGATTGAAATTCTACTCGACGGGATTGATCAAGATTGTGATGGTTCCGATCGACTTCATCCCTACATGGGTACGGAGCACTACAATCATGCCTATGAAGCGTTGGTGCCAGACCACTATGACTGTGCCATGACGTGGCTTAGTCAGGGAGTCGCAAGTAGCACTACCTGTATTGATTGTACCTTTGCTTTTGATCTAACGATGACCTACGATACGACGTCTGTGAACAATGGTCGTTGTGATGAGTTGGCTGTAGACCAAGAGTTGACCTATGGATTTGTAGAAAACTATGATGACAATGGAAACTCTGCGCTGTTGATTTATGATCCGACAAATGCCTTGTGGAACTCATGGATCGACACCAGTGATGGAACATCGACGTTGGGCTTTGATGGCGAACAATTCACCTACAGTACTGGATACTTAAACTACTTATACCAAGCCGCTTATTACAGTGACTACTGGAGTGGTAGTGTCAGCATTATCCCCTACGACAACGATGAGGATGGGTTAAACAGCCTTGAAGACTGCAACGATACCGATGCAGAGTTTGGCAGCACCATGATCGATATACCGGGCGACGGTATCGATCAGGATTGCGATGGTTCTGATGCCAATCCAGACAACGATGAGGATAGCTTTCACTTTATCGACGATTGCAACGATGGGGACCCGACCATCTATCCGGGAGCTCCTGAGATTTTCAATGACGGAATCGATCAAAACTGTGATGGCGTCGATTCAACAACCATCTCCTGTCAAACAGGCGAAATCGCAGACTGTGATGGGACCTGTGCACCAACGACTTGGCTAGGTGATGGAACGTGTGATGATGAATTCTTTGTATACAACAATGTGCTCATTGACTTCAATTGTGCGGTACACACATGGGATCATGGAGACTGTTCTCCCGATGATGATGGCGATGGATCCGACGCATCCGTTGATTGTGATGACAACAATCCAACCGTCTATCCGGGAGCCTCGGAGATATTCAATGATGGAATCGATCAGAACTGTGATGGGATAGACTCCATCGATGCAGATGGTGATGGGGTCGCAAGTACTGTAGATTGTGATGACAACGATCCAACTGTACATCCTGGCGCCACGGAAATTTGGAACGATGGGATTGATCAAGACTGCAATGGTTCGGACTCAATGCAAGGTACCGATGGCGACGGCGATGGATTTGACAGCACGTTAGATTGCAATGACTCAGATCCAACTATTCACCCCAATGCATCGGAAATCTATGCTGATGGTATCGATCAGGACTGCGATGGATCTGATGCAACCTACATCCAGTACAGCGGTACTGAACGACTTGAACTCACTGAAGTTGGTCAGGCAGCAGGGGTTGTTCCCTGTGATGTTCAGTGGACTGCACAAAGTACGACGGCGTTAACCGACTGTCCAGGCTGCCTATTTGCTTTCCAAATTGGATTTACCTATGATGCAAACAATTCCATCATAGATCCAAATGGGAGTGTTTGTGGCGCCTATGCAGCGAATTTTAGCTATCAGTATGGATACATCCAAAACTACGATGGCGTCGGAAATGACGCGTTGGTTTGGAGAGACCCCAACAATAGCACGTGGTCTTTATGGTTCGCAAATGGAGATCACATTCTCCCCACCGCGGCTCCTTCTGTAGTCAGTTTTAACGGTGGTCAATTCACATACTCGACGGGTTATCACGACTATCTCTACCAAGGAAATTACTTTACCAATTCAGTATCTGGATCCGGTACCGTTCAATGATCTTCTTTTAGAGCATCGTCAAAATAACGACCTTCTTTATGCCGACGAAGATACAGTGCCACTCCGCATGATAAAAAGAGCATCGATCCATACTGGGCCGGTGTGAGTCCTGCGAACCGGATATCTGAACTCCTAAGATCGGTGTTCCGAAGGAAGTCGAGTCCGAATCGAACAGGTGCATAGCCAAAACAAAAGATCATCGCAAAGGTACTGTACGGCAGTTTTTTCTTTCGCAACGAAAAGTGCACCATCGCCAAACAAAGGACCCAGAGGGCTTCATACAACCCCAAGTCGTGTCTCGGACCCCCATAATATATCGCCGGAAAATCCACTGCGAGAAGGAAATCACTCCTACGCCCAATGTGATCGTGGGCTGAAAAGCACCCCAATCGCCCAAAGAACCAGCCAAACGGTAGCGAATAAGCAATCGTATCCGCAAATTTCCAAAAGGGTGTCCGTTTGCGAATGAATGTAAACCACAACCACGTCCCCAATATGGCACCAACAAAACCACCATTGCTGGAAAACCCTGCCCAGACTTGCAAAAATATGACCCAGCCATACTCATCAATCATGTGAGGATTGTACACCCCAACATGGACAAAATGCCCAACAACAAACCCCATCCCAACGATAAATAGACCGCCATCCACCACATCCGCCACCCGAATACCAAGCTGCTGTGCTCGAGACCGTGCGAATTCAATCCCAACAACAAAGCCAAGTGCGACCAGCAAAGACCATGAATCTAGAGGAATGTCAAAGAGAGTGATGGAAAACGGTGGATAATATGGTACAACACC
>CALDQI010000813.1:0-2661 GCA_937911635.1 uncultured Pseudomonadota bacterium
TCTATGTCACCAAAATGGACAGCTAAAAAGTCATTGTCAGAGAAGTGTTTGTTTATTGTATTGGAAAGAATCTTATTCTTCCCTTTTAAGGGGTGACCGTCCGTATAGGCACCACTGTCATATTGAAGCGAACTTTTATTTAGTGATTCAACTCTCGATTCTCTTGTATGAATACTCTTACCAATCTTAAGGCTTTTAAAACCAGTAATATTACTTGCATTTTGAGCAGCACTTGGTTGACTAAGAACGGGAAGTAAGTTCTCGTTGTTATCCAACATTGGTCCCACCAAGTTCATTCCGACTTCTGTATTACTCGGTATTTCAGACAATGTGGGGTGTACTTGTAGTTGAGTGTGAGGAAATATAGACTGCAGTCCAGATTGTAAATCCTCAAACATTTCATAGCGAAAACCGTCTAGCCATATGTAGGCAAAAGATATGTGCTTTGAATTTGGTTCTACGTATTTATAAAAGGTTTGCCTTTGCTGATAGGCTGGCACAAAAGAGAGTACTTCCTTGCTTTCCATATAGATATCTACAGTATGTTCGTACAATTCAGTTGTCCACTTCCAATGAACCTCTTGCAAGTGTTGAGTTAAGGCAATGATTCCGTCTCTTAAATGATCATTTTCATGAGAATGTTTCCGTAGTGTATCCATATAGAATGAGGCCTTCCGTTGTAAGGCATCGACTGTAGAAATTTCAGAATAGAATTCAATTAAGTTCGTCAATCCAGAGAAGGTACGTTCTTCGATACTGGCATTTATCGTCAAATATTGTTTCCAAGTGGAGCACAACTGTAATGTACGTATGTGTAGCGTGTATTCATCAAAGACATCATTAGACATGCGATCTAGTATGGTATTTGGGTCCACTCCATTCACTGCTGGTTCTAATGTCAAACTGTCAATCCAGTTTTGAACAAACAACTCCTTCTGTTTTCGGTACAGATACTCAGTGGTGTCCTGATCATGCAGAATTGTTCGAAACTCTTCAATGTGGTCATCTTCAAAATCTGCCACAAGTGTTTCTAAGGTAGTATTCTTTCGTATCAACGCAGCAGATTCATGGATGGTTTTCTTTGTGTTGTTGGTCAGCGTTTGCTGCTCCAAAACGGTGGCTAGAACTGAAGAGTAGGTCAAGGCTAAGTCCGCCTTTAATAACCACAGATACAAGGCTTCATTTAGTTCAAGAGGGCGTGTAGCACTTTGCTGAATCCAGTTGCTCTGGTTTTTAGAAAGAGCGAATTGATTGTACACAAATGTATACCATGATTGTGTTTCTTCATCTGAAGTGGGAGTGTGCTGACCATCAATGACATCTTGGAGAAATGATTCAGATGCCAATAAATTGTTCCAATAAATGGAGTCCTCATGGCGTTGTAGGGCCTCTAATTCTTGATCCACTCGTTCTAAGGATACATCAATTGGACTGAAACTGTTCATGAACAAGACAAGTTCATCTCGGCCGACACTTTTGACAGATTCGGCGTACTCTTGAATATAATGGACAATGTTTTGAGACCAAACTTCTGTGTTTGGCAAGACAACATATTGGTATAGTATGCTTTTGTTGAAAGAATCTTTTGTGAAATAGGGCAGATGAATCAGATACTTTGTTTTGTCAGATGCAAAACCTGGTTGAAGTATCCTTTTATAAAGTGTACGATGCATTCCCAGGATTCCACTGTCTAGAAATGTTATTTTCTCTACCTCAAACCCAGGCTGGTAGGCCTCAAAGGCCTCCTGGAGGGTATTGTACTCATCACACAAAAATAAAACAGTGGCATTGTTGTCATTCAGTAACAGAGAATCAAACTTATCGGCGATAAAGGAAAGTAATTGCATGGTATTATCTATTTTATAGTTACTGTAGAAGTAAATTCATAGTTGAGTAAAGCGGTGCATTGAGCCTCAATTTCTTGAACGTGTTTACGAAGCTGTTCAGGCGTTTTGTAATCCTCATGGGACAGTTGTAGACTCTGTGTGGGAACGACTTCATTAAGAGGAGGTTCATTTACAACTACGAGTGGGGCAACATATATTGCTTTCAGTAATCTTTTTAACTTTCGAGTTTGAAGGCGTTTACTCGTGAGATTACTCGAGTGATTGGGGGTAATATTCCTTAGGTCACGATTGACATCTTGTACATCATGGGCTTTAATCCGTACGTCGATAGCCTTTTGACACTCTTTGATCAAAAGGGTGATGGTTTCATCAAATTCAGTGTGTTGTTTATTGTATGAATCTTCAATCCGTTCTAAGATATCAGCGTTATGTTTACGGATGGTTTCATCGATATCCCATGGGGAGTTTTGAAAGTTCTGATGCCAGTTGGATAGAGTTGTTGTTTCGTTTTTGGACACATCAATGGTTAACTGAGCCTCTGTAAACTCTTGAATTATCTTGCTTATGCCTGCCATACGTCTATTCAACTCAATCAAACTGTTCAGTGTATTCAGTGTCTTCAGTTTATAGATTCTTTTCCAAGTATTGATGATTGTTAATAAGGACTTGAAACTGTCTTGGATGTTATCCATCTTTCCATGAAATCCCTTGAGCAACTCGACCAATTGTTGAGACCCAGGGGGGCGTTGGAAATGTTGCAGGTTTTGATATAGAGACATGAGTTGTGTCGGTGGATGTAGTAAATGTGCAAATG
>CALDQI010000814.1:0-2959 GCA_937911635.1 uncultured Pseudomonadota bacterium
AACAACCTCAAAGTCATGAGTCGTGAGGCCGGTATTCAATATCTCACTCCACATATCAAAACGTTGGTGCATTGGGCAAATGAATGTGGTGGTGCTGCGAAGCCTAGTGGTGCAGGTGGCGGAGACTGTGTTGTAGCATTTTTCGAAACGCCAGAGCAACAGTTGCTATTCACTGAAAAGATGGATGCACACTCAGTATTCTGTCAGATTGACTATGAGATTTCTGAAGGTGTACACGTTGTCAAACATCGTGATTAGGCTAGAACGTCTATAGGGAGTGTCCATCATGTCCATATCAAATAGAAAAGCCGACCACATACAGCTATGTATAGATGGTGATGTCGGTTTCAAAGGCAAAACCACCCTGTTTGAAGAAGTCGACTTCCTACACAATGCGTTGCCAGAGTTGCATGTGGATGATGTTACCCTCAGCAGTCAGTTCGCTGGATTACCCCTGAAAGCACCACTGTTTATTGCAGCCATGACCGGAGGTGTAGAACGTGCAGAACGCATCAACAGGGATCTTGCTGAAGTGGCTGAAGAATTGGGCATTGGCTTTGCATTTGGCTCACAACGTCCTTTGTTAACCCATGGGATTACCGAGGGGTACAATGTTCGTGATGTAGCCCCTAATATTCCACTCTTGGGCAATCTGGGCTTGGTACAGGCTGTTCAGGCTAGTATTGATGACATCAAACGCTTAATCGATATCAGCGGCATATCGGCTTTATGCATTCACTTGAACCCCGCAATGGAAGTCGTACAACCTGAGGGAGATGAAGACTTTCGAGGTGGCTTGAACTGTCTGGATCGATTGAACAAAGAACTCTCTATTCCTGTGATTGTAAAAGAAACTGGCTGTGGAATATCAACGAAGGTAGCCACCACAGTAAAGAACCTTGGGATAAAAGACATCGACGTTAGCGGAGCCGGTGGAACATCTTGGGTGGCGGTCGAAACCCATCGGGCAATGAATCATAAAAAATCGCTCGGGGAACAGTTTTGGGACTGGGGAATCCCAACGGCAGCAAGCGTCATACAATGCAGTGATGCAGGTATGACGGTCTGTGCGACCGGTGGAATGCGAAACGGTTTAATGGTTGCCAAGGCGATCGCTTTGGGAGCAAACTGCGGAGGTCTAGCACGCGTAGTCCTACAAGCCTACGATGCCGGCGGACAAGAGGGAGCGAAAGATTTCTTAGAACGAACCATCCAAGAAATCCGAATTGCAATGCTACTAACAGGTTCGCAAACGATTTCCGACCTACAGCAACAACCGTTGGTTTTGGGAGACACACTGCTAAAATGGATCCCTCAAAGCGCATCCGTTCGTCGACGACAGTTTTCTGTTGGATAGTGTAAATAGCATAGTCATTGGGGTGAGTCCCCTACCCTAATTACTCTACATCGACACCACCAATTTTACCAATCCGTCTCCTTAACTGGATTGTGCGCGGCAATATCGATAGAATCGTTCAATATGGCAGTACTGGTACTGCTTCACACAAACCTCTTCATCGCCCACAATAAAAGCCTTGGGAAAAATCGCGCCAACCGCTCCCCAATCACTCCGTGAGCTGTAAAGGTATAATGTGAACGACGCTTTCCTATTGCCCTTTTCATGACACGCGCAGCCTTCTCTCCTGTCCACATCAAATGTTGTGGACGCCTATCGGTCATCGTTGGATCAAAAGTACCCTCAGCGTTGATTTGTCCTATCTCGGACTCCACAAATCCCGGATGAATAATCGTACAGTCGGCACTGGAATCTCTAAGTTCAAGCTGCAACGTCTCCCCAAATGCAGTCACTGCGGCTTTTGATGCACAATACGGAGCCGATTTAATAAAACGCACATACGCCATCACTGAAGATATAAGAACAACCTGTCCACCCGATTCTTTCAAATGTGGTAAGGAATGTCGAACTGTAGAAATCAATCCAAAGAAATTTACGTCAAACTGACGCCGCCACTGATGCATCTCCACCTTGTCGACCCAACCACTTTGACCATACCCCGCATTTGCAATGACGATGTCGATTCGATGAAACGTCCCCATTATTTCCTGAACAGCCTGTTCGACCATCTCATCATTCGTCACATCACAGACGATGGGGACAATCCGATCCGCATAGGTAGATGTTGTTTCTTCAAGCGCGTTCATCCGCCTTCCGGACACGATGACCGTGTGACCATCAGTTGCATACGCATGCGCAAGGGACCTTCCAATACCTGAACCACCACCGGTAATCCACACAACCTTCTTATCTCTTTCTACCATTATAGTCCCCTCAACTTAATCATGTACAGAGGGCAACCATTAAACGAACGACCAAAGATTAAAGCCAACGATAAACAAGACATTGAACGCGGCGATTCATTGATCAGCGAATGCTAGAATTAAAGATCAGACTTAAAGAACTCTTTCAGTTGCCCTACAGACTCACCTATCGTGTTTGCGTCTGTATCTACAATCATATCCGCTTGTGCGTAGAGTTTCTCTCTTTCTTGTAAAATAGACTTTACTTCATCGAGTGCATCAGAATACCCCTGCATTGGTCTCCAATCACCCTGTTCGCGAACCCTGTCCAAATATACTTCGGGTGCACAACGCAGCCAGACAGTTCTGGAGTATCCGCGCAACCGTGACCAGTTTTGAACATCAAGCACCAATGACCCACCCGTTGCCAGAATTATGGGCTTTCCAGATTCAAAAAGTTTCTGAAGCGTCGTCGATTCATATTCTCTATACAATGCCATCCCGCCCATTGAAAATATCTCTGAAAGCGGCATTTGAGCCTGCTCTGCTATCAACTGATCTAGTTCTAGAAAGGTCACTTGAAGGTCTGCTGCAAGTGCACGTCCAATGGTGGATTTTCCTCCGCCACGCATACCGACCAACGACAACATCTGAGCACCATTTGAACCCAGTCCACGTAGGAGTTCCGCAAGAGGGATCT
>CALDQI010000815.1:0-5436 GCA_937911635.1 uncultured Pseudomonadota bacterium
CCAATATCTCTTTGGATATTAAACAAGGGGAATGTGTGGCGTTGCTTGGTGAGAGTGGATGCGGAAAATCAACTTTACTGCGCTGTCTTGCGGGTTTAGTAGAGCCAACTGTCGGTACGATTTCCGTCGCTGGTCAAGAGGTCTATTCTGCGAGTATCAATACTCCTCCGGGCAAACGTGGTCTTGGTTTTGTCTTTCAAGACTATGCACTCTTTCCTGCCTTGACCGTAGAACAAAATATTGCTTTTGGAACGTCACCGGATCAACAAATCAGGGTGCAAGAGTTGATGGAACTTGTAGGAGTCCGTCAGTTAAAAGATAGGCTCCCACAGCAATTGTCTGGCGGTCAGCAGCAGCGAGTGGCACTAGCCAGATCACTGGCCCCCAATCCAAAACTGCTGCTCTTGGATGAACCTTTTTCCAATGTGGATGCCCATCGCCGGTTTGAAATTGGAGAGGAACTGCGTGAGATTTTGCGAGTGCACAACACCAGTGCCATCTTCGTGACCCACGACCAAACAGATGCATTGTCTCTCTCTGACAGAGTGGCGGTGATGACCCTCAAGGATAGAGAAGGAATCATTGCTCAGTATGACTTGCCTGAGGTCGTATATTCAAACCCCAGTTGCCAACAAGTGGCTCGTTTAACAGGAACTGGGTGGTTCTTGGACGGTACAGCAAACGGTAAACAAGTGGAGACTCCTTTGGGTACATTGCCTCTTAAAGAACGAGCAGAGGGTCCTGGAATCGTTATGGTTCGTCCAGAAGACTTGAGATTTGTAGCAGGTGAAGGCGAAGCAACAGTTGGCTTCAGCTGCTTTACGGGACCTGGATTTCTACTCTCTGTAGAGTTCAACGGGATGCGACTTCGAATACCCCATCTGACCTCGTTGCCCGTAGGAAGCACCGGTCTTATTGACGTGACAGCACCCTGTGTTTTTTGGTAGCGTTTGGTGTGGTTTTGGTGTTTTGAGTATCTATAGCAAAAGTCATAGATCTGGCTTATCATTATATTTGATGGGCTATTCATACTAGAGATTATACTCTTGCATTTGACTATCACATCTTGTAAATGGACGGATTATTTTATGCTCGTTTAACAGGTACAAGGATGCCCATAGTACATAAACAATAGTTATAATGTCAGAAAGGAGATCGTATGGAATTAATTTATGATGTGGTCAGAGAGTATGTAGAAAATAGTCGCGGTCTCAAAATCGACGGTGGTCAAGTTATTGTTTCAACGCAGTCTGAATATTGTTCAACTGCAGTGGTCATTCCTGTATTCACAGAATCTCGAGTTCGTGTATCTCTACAATATTGTTCTTCACTGCCCAATATAGAAGACTTAAAAGAGAATTTGGATAGTTTAATTGGACGAGGTGATGATACTAGAAAAGTCCTTAGTCAGAATAATCCCCCTGCCAAAGTGCGCGCATTTTTACAAATTTTGGACGAAAGTTTGATGGGAAGTTTATCCAATCACTGGTCAGAAGATGAAGATACTTCTGAGGAGGCATCTGATTCAGAAAATGAGTGGGTATGTAAGCATTGTGGAACGAAGCTAGAGTTTGTCGAACGGATTCCTCATTGGCAGTCCTACTATACATGTCGATATTTTGATAGGATAGACAATCCATTTTGTGATAATTACGTTCAACGCTGAATCTTGCTGTGTATCATCCTACCGACACTCCGTCTCAGTATCCTTGTCCCAGTCGACCATGCCGTCCAGTAAAATCGAGTGCGTATACTTAAGGTGTTGTTGAAGAATGAGTCTTCACTGTTGGCATCGAGAATTAATCAAGCATTTCAATTACAAGTATAGAATCTGCTTCGGTTGTACAATTGTATAACAACATAGAATAGAGTATGTACTAAGGACCGAGTGTGGAGTGTTGAACGATGGAAAATCAGCGGGCTTGTTATGTGATGGCTATTTCAGAAATGGGTCAGTTAGAAGTATCAACATCGATTTTTACATCTCAAATGGAAGAGTTGTTACACCTGTCACAATCTGTTCTCCCTGAATACTCAGATACAGTGATACCATCATTTATAAATGATTATATAGAGTCCACATCAAGTTGTGTGGATGTTGATATATCTCGTTTTTGCAGAATCATGACCATGTTACGTTGTTTGGATAGATCCCAAGGAGAACTCGATGAGGATGTGTTTCAATTATTGGAACAGGTGGCTATACAACAAGGGCGAATATCTTTTGAGCAGTACTGTCGAACCCACGTCGCTTTAGAAGATGTTTCGGTTCCATTATCAATATGCATCCTTGATATGACCAAGCATTTTGTTAAACACCAAACCGAGTTACTGAATCAATTGTTCGATCGGTATCATCAGAATAAAACGCACCTGACCAGATTGCTATTACGCAGCAAGATTGATCCTGAATTTGATTTTGAAACCTATAAATGGTCTCGAATTGATAAAGTCCATGATGCTCGAGCAGCATATCGTCAACACAAGATAAATTATGACCATTGGCGCTTGCGTCTTGCGCTATTGACTCTTTTGGATACACAGATGCCCATACATAGAGAGAGCACTGAACCTAATGTATTGATAGATATTCTCAATGGACTATTGGGAAAAAATGTAGATACTATACCAAATATACCCTCTGAGAATAGACAATGGATACAGGTGCGTCTATTATTGGATCAATTTATAGAGAGTCATTGTACGAATCAACAAATAGTTAAATTACTAGCCGGTATCGTTTTATAGCGACTCTAGAATCGGAGAACACGCATGGATCTTTCACAGGTCATTGAATTTTTGTTTCGTCTGAAACCCCTGTCACAAGTGTTTATTTCTTTGATGCTGGTACTGTTTGCTTTTGGAGCATGGTTTGCTAGGCATAAGATGAAGAAATTTCAAGAGCAATTGCATACACTATCTGATGAATACAAACAAGGGATAGATGGTGTCTCGCAAAAGATTAGTCCAAAAGAATATATCGAACTGAATTTAGATGAGAGGCATACATCGGGTTTCATTGAAACTATCCCTGGTGTATTGGTTTCTCTTGGGATTTTAGGCACATTCGTTGGCTTGGGTGTGGCGATTCATGAGGCTTCTGGAACGATGGGAGAGCAGTTTGACTCCATTGAGTCAATGAAAGGTTTGCAACAATCTTTAAATGCTTTGTTAACAGCTGTGGCGGCGAAGTTTCAAGTATCCGCTTGGGGAATTATTCTGTCGATAGTGTTTACGTTTTCTGTTCAAAGACGATTTGAAGAATCGTTGGAGCAATCGATGGAACAGGCTGCACGACAATTGTTGGGGACCTACGTTTCGATTGCTGATGCGATCAAGCAAACAGGTCAAGTGGAAAGTTTGAATCTCCAAGAAGGCATCGTTGTTGGTATCCAAAGAGGTCTCGAATCAATTTCGATTGAATTGAACAGACAGTTCGAGCAACAACAAACGCAGACGATCGCATTTTTTCGTGAGGTTGTTGATGGACTACAGGCATCTGTAAATAAACAAGAAACGATTTTACAGAGTCTTCACTTGAGTCAACAAGAGGGTACCAAACACCTCAAAAAACTAGGCAATAAAATCACGATGATTCATGAGGCGAGTCAACATATTGAACAGTCGAATACCAGTTTTATTCAGTTCATGGAAAAAACAACCACCAACAATGTCAAGCAACAGCAAAGCCATCAACAAACAATAGAACAGCAAAATCTGGCACTACAGCAGCAAGTCAAAGTATTGATAACAGGTTTTCAAACTCATCAAATTCAAAGCATGCATCAAAACCAACAATTTATCGATTCGATACAGACACAGATAACAACATTGGGAGAGAACCAAGTAGAAACCCACAATCAAAATCTTCAGCAGATTGGTGATATAAAAGATGGTCTACTTCAACATTTAGAAAACCATCAATCTCGGATGGATACGCGATATGAACAACATACTAAATTGTTATTCGATAGTGTGAATGATTTGTCTATACAAACCAAGACGATGTTCGATAAGGTTCAAGTCAATATTGATCATGTTCGACAAGAATCCGAAGGTGTATATCAAAAACAAATTGACTCTTTACAGATGCTTTCGATTACTCTGACGACAATGTTAGAGCAGCGAAATCAACAATTTTTGTCCAGTGTTGAGATGCAAAAGACCCATGCAGAAGCCCAAGCCAATCAAATCACCAGTCATATTGCCGAGACACTTGCCCAGACAAAAGACAGTCGCGAACGATCCGAACAATTGCAACAAGAACTGAATGATATGGTCGCACTAACCCAATCGTTACAGTTACAAAGCACCAAAGCCACCGAGTCGACTCATCTTCAAACTCAAGAGATTATTCAATTGTTTCATCGTTTCGAGAAGTTGTTTACCGAAAAGACATTGGAGATTGGTTTGTATGATCCGGATTTGGACATGGCGCAATGGTCAGTCAAAGAACCAAATGATGATGAGACCTTCTCGTTTTAGGAGTCGCCATGCATAATTATTGGATTGCGGTTAGTGATTTGTTGTCGGGATTTGTAGTCGTTTGTTTATTGATGTTTGTTAGCGCCAACATTAGTTCTCAAATCACCGAACAGTTACGTCATTTAGCCAATCAAGATCTGGAAGAAGCTCTGTTGGAAAACGAGAGAAAACTAGCCGAGATCAATCAATTGAAACAAGTTCAACAGGCTCTTAAAGAAAAGCGTGTAAATCGATTTATACGTCTGAAAGAGACATTGCAAAAAGCCGAGATGGAAAATCTTGTCTTGGTGGATCCCAAGACCCAAACCGTTGAATTAAAGGATATTAGTTTTCCATCAGGCTCAGCCTGTTTGAGTGAGAAGGCCAAGTCGGTATTGGATTTACTCCATACACAAATCGTACAAGATATGGATCTCAATCCGGAATTGAACATTTACATTGAAGGTCATACAGATCCCAATCCTGTTGGAGGGACACATCGATCTTGTGGCTTGTTTGAAACGAATACCCAATTGTCAACCTTGAGGGCCAGTAATGTTCGAACATTGTTGTTGTCGTCGATTCCTGAAGTGTCTCGAGTCGACACCTCAAAACGAATGCCAGTGACTGGGTGGGGTGCTGATAGACTCAAAGATGAATATAATCCAAAGAGCGCAGTCAATCGCCGCGTAGAACTACGATGGGTTTGGGAAAGTTTTTGAGTTTTAAACTTAAAGATGGTTATAAAAAGTTTAATAGGAAGGAAGTTGTATGCAATGTTTAACCTTTTGTGTTGATAAGAATAATATTCATATATTGGCTGATGATGGACAGGAAAGTTCTTATTTAGAATTTGAATCGGATATGGCAAGTCGGATTTATTCTTATATACGAAAAAAAGCAGTCCTTGATGGTGGTAGATCAAAAGTTGGCTTAGAATCCACTATAGTTAGTTTATTAGGAAAGCCTAAA
>CALDQI010000816.1:0-3246 GCA_937911635.1 uncultured Pseudomonadota bacterium
CGACTACTGGGTACTTGGATTCGCTTTCCATTAGAGAACTTCCCCACCCTCGAGAATAAAGTGTTCTTTTGGCTGCTGCACAAACTCGATTGGTTGGGTCAAAAACTGAACCACACCAAAATACAGGCGATTGTTAAACGTGCACACGCCAACCAAATCGGAAATCCAAACCAACTCTGGACAGAGCTCCATCGTCAAATAGACGATGAAGAATTTACACCCAGTGCACCAGTTTTGATCTTGGGACACAGTAACCTTCCTGGAGTGGTACCACTCGACGGTCAGAATACCACCTTCATCAACACCGGATCTTGGATCTTCAATAGTCAAACAGTTTTGCACTTGGAGCCTCTCACCAAACAACACACACTCTTCGACTGGGAAAGCAGAGAAGAATTCACAGAAGAACCATATGCTCACCTCATCAGTACACACGCCATGGACAAGGCGACACTAAATGGTTCCTTTTCTCTGTGGTGGAAGCAACATTATCAAGGCTGGCTGAAGTTTACCTTTGAAACGCCCCTTCCTTCTGTACCAACCAACTCTGGAGACACCCAATGAACGTCAACGGAACCCCTTACCGCACCGTTTGGATGACAGACAACGTGGTCTATCTAATCAATCAACCCAAGTTGCCCCATCACTTTGAGGTTCTACCACATCACGATACGGAATCGGTCGCCGTCGCGATTGAAACGATGGTGGTACGCGGAGCGGGTGCGATTGGGGCGACAGGCGCTTTTGGACTTGCCCAGGCAGCTCAGTTGGCGTCCGAGGACAACTTCTGGAGCGATGTGGACACTGCCAAACACAGACTCGCCCACACCCGTCCTACAGCGCAAAATCTGTTCTATGGTCTCACCAAAGTGTACGAAGCCATGAAAGCAACCTCAACCATTGCAGAGGCGCGTTCTGCTGCCCTTTCTGCCGCACAAGGTGTCGCCGATGAAGATGCTGAGGCCTGCAAGCAAATCGGCATCCACGGTGCTGAACGAATCACCGAAGGCATGCGGATTTCCACACATTGCAACGCTGGCTGGCTGGCATTTGTAGACTGGGGATCGGCTATATCTCCGGTATATGTTGCACACAGACAGGGCAAAAAACCCTTCGTATTCGTCGATGAAACAAAGCCACGCGGACAGGGAGCACGTCTGACTGCTTGGGAACTCGTCGGTGAAGGTGTCGACCACGCCGTCATCGCTGACAACGCTACGGGATTCTACATGGCTCATGGTGACATCGACATGGTCATCGTTGGCTCGGATCGCATCGCCGCCAATGGAGACGTCGCCAACAAAATTGGCACCTATACCTCTGCCCTTGCCGCACATGCAAATGGGGTACCCTTCTATGTAGCAGCACCCCTCGCAACTGTGGACTGGGACTGTCCAAGTGGAAAAGACATCCCCATCGAAGAACGTTCCGCTGATGAGGTCCACTACACATGGGGTTGGAGTGACGATGGTGAGTTCACGCGTGTTCGGACGACCCCGCAATTGTCTGGGGCACGAAATCCCGCATTCGATGTGACCCCTGCGAAGTACATCACCGGTATCATCACCGAGCGCGGGATTGTGAAGCCAAGTGAGTTGGGACAGTTTAAGCCTAAATGATCATCGAATATAGATCACATAGCGCCAACCACCCGTCGTGATAGCAGAAGTATTCCCGGAAGCACAACAAGAATTCCCGTCGTACCAGTTCGCCCAGTGACCGTATGAAGAGGCATTTAGGTCATACCCCCACACGATGATTTGACCAGAAAACCCCAATCCTACGTGTGGATACCCAGGTGAATTCCCCGTGTAAATCGTTCGTGTGGTTCCCGTAGTGGAGATGTAAAAATCACCCACTGCCACATTCGCACCGCAATACCCGTCTAAGTAGCAGTTACCTGTCAGCCCACTGCCATCTGAGTACATCCCGTATTCTGCAACATCTTGACTCGAACTGGGCGCCCAACCGTAGACCACTTCTTGATAGTCTGCAAGTGGAATGTTGAGGGTGGAGATCGACGTCGACATCGTGGTCGGATCAAGTGCACTGGTCATATTGGAGTTCTGAGTCAAAGAAGAGTGCATCGTCGCGGCATCTGAGGTGCTGTCTCCAGGATGGATGAAGTTGTAGACAACGAGCCAGCCACCACCATCAAAGTCCATTTCACAGTATGCTTCAATCGGATTTCCACTGGCGTCCTCAATGTAGTACACACCATCTTGGACAGTCGGATCTTCAGCTAAAATATCGGCGCAAGACGTGGCTGCACACCCTGAAGAACTTCCAATAGCGGCATCCTCATCGATCTCACCGTCACAGTCATTGTCAATGCCGTCGCAGGTATCAAACTCATCTGGATTGATGGCGACATCAGTATCGTCACAGTCCGTACTCACATCCACATAATCTGTGGGTTGATCACATTGCTCAAGCGATGCCGTAGGATCTCCATGCCCATCCGCATCGTCATCCAAATACCAAGTCGTCTGATTGACTGCATCTGAACCGTCAATACTAGAATCGCAGTTGTTGTCGATTCCATCACAGATTTCAGCGGCATTTGGCGATATCGTAGCGTCATCATCATCACAATCCGCATCGCTCAATACATAACTTTGAGGTTGGTCACATTGTTCAAGAGAGACTGCTGAGTCACCATGACCATCTGAGTCGGAGTCAAAATACCAGGTTGTCTGATTCACAGCATCTGAACCATCGATGGTGGAATCACAGTTGTTATCGATCCCATCACAGATTTCAGCGGCATTTGGCGAGATTGTCGCGTCATCATCATCACAATCTCCGACAACACTCACCATAGAAGCCGTCGGTTCACAACTATAAGCAGACGTCGTGGCATCCCCAAATCCATCACCATCCGTATCTTGGTAATACAAATCGCTGTTTGCATAGGCGATTGCCGGATCCAAATCATCAGTGAGGCCATCACAGTTGTTGTCCATGCCATCACAGACCTCTTGTGCAGCCGGAGAACTGGCAAAATTGAAATCATCACAGTCTGTATTGTCTGCCACATAATTGAATGGCTGATTGCAAGCCGAAAGTGTAAAGAGGGGATCCCCATATCCATCGGCATCGTGATCCAAATACCAGACATTTGGAGTCACCACATTGCCATCTGCATCATCAATGGCACCGTCGCAGTCATTGTCAAAGCCATCACAAATTTCCGCAGATATTGGAGAGAAGGCCGCATCAGAGTCGTTACAGTCTTCTGAATTG
>CALDQI010000817.1:0-5854 GCA_937911635.1 uncultured Pseudomonadota bacterium
TCCCCCGGTATCGAAACATCAATATATGGATAAATGGTGTATCCTGTGATGTATCCTGTCACGACGGTATTGGGCTCCAATGCCAAATCTAGATTTTGCCAATCTGCTTCTTCATCGATCCAAAAGGACTGCGGTAAGATGTTTTCTGAGGCATTCGAAGGGGTGATGTCGATTCGAAGACGTCGATAGTCCGACGCATCCATTTGCGTTCCCCAATCAGCCATCTCACTTTCGGCGAGTCCGTATTCAGCACAGCCTGAGAGTCCCAGACCAATCCATAAACATGTCCATAAACGTTTCATGTTAATTTTCCTCCAGGACTTCAATAGGCCATGAGATACTGGCCGTTGAACCAGTAGAGTCAACCACAACACAGGTTAGGGTACGCCCGTGCCAGCTTTCTTCGGCTTGTTGAATGTCAATTTTGGACCCAATAAAATCTTGCTGAACAATTGTTTCGCCAGGCCCCAATATGATCGCGCCAGAGATGAACCATTGAAATTGCAAAGTGTCATCGATATCTGGGTCTTGAGCCACAATGAAGGCGGGGGTACTTTGTGAGGTTCGAATTTGCATGGTGTCACCTTTTGCTGGGTCGGAATACAAAACTTCCGGTGGCGAGTTGGGTGTATACACTTCTAGTGGGCGCCAATAGTAGCATCCAGATTGAGCGTACATGGCGAGAACTCCAAACAGCAATGGTGCAAAACGGGGTGTCATTCCATATTACTCGAGTGTACAATATTGTGATTTGCAAATTTCATTCCAAACAGTCTTGTACAACATAACCATCTAGATGGAGAGTTCAAAACCGTACGGGCATACTCGATCCAGGGGTGAGCTGCCCGATTTCTTTTTTATACACCGTCGTAGGACAGTCGAGCTGCAGATTGTGGGGGATATTCGGGGTGTCAATCGAGAGTGTGTATTTCAACACACCAAGTTCACCGGCAGTATTTTTGTCGAGGATGACCTCACATTCTGGTGATAGTGTAGAGGCAAATATCAAGGTTGCCGGTTTCCGTTTTAGAGACCGAATTTCGATATGGGTCGGTTGATCAGCTGAGATGCTGACGGTTTCGACATGCGTGACAGAATAGGGGTTGATGAGTTTAACTTCGTGCTTCCCTTCATCTAGAGAGATGGGTTTTACTTGTCCAGTTCTGCCATATTTAATCCCATCAATCCATATTTCAGCCCAAGCATTTGGGATGGATACGGTTAGGACCCCTTGTTGTGTCAGTGCTTCGGTTTTTTCTACCGTGTCAGTTGAAATGGTTTGGACAGGCTTTGAAGTTTCGGTGTTTTCTTGCGTTCGAACGGTTTTGTTCAGATTCGGACGGGTAGGGATATTGATTGATGGGAAACGCTTCTTGGGTTGTTTGAGGATGGGGAGAGAGGGCGTTTTGGGGGGGCTTGTAGATGGTTCGGTGAGTCGTACAATCGTCTCCTTTTCAACGGGAGGATCACTTACGAGTGTTGATACAACTGGTTGACTCGGGTTTGGCTTGAACAAGACGATCAGGGCGCCGATGGCCATTACGGGGATTGCATACATCCATAGAGATGGCGTATTCGATACAGGAGTTTCCACAGTCGAGTGCATGTTCTGTAGTAGATCAAAGACCTCATCGTTTTCGGGATCCAAGATCAACAACCTGTTTAAAAATCGTTGTGCCTCAAGTTGTTTTCCTTTGTTCATGAGTAAGCGTCCCTTCTCCATGAGGGTACTCTTCAAATGGGTATCCAATCTGTTTTTATAAGACGCCGGATCCGCAAGCCAATATCGCAAGGACCATTGAGGGTCGTTGATATCCAATCCAGCCTCTGACCACACTTGACGTAGACAATGCGCCACACTCTGAGCATCTGGAAGTCGTAAGTCTCTATTGGTCTGCAATAGACCTTCAATACAATCGCTTAGACCAATAGACATCTCTGGATTGACACAGTGGGCTTGGGTTCGCCGATTGTCGATGATGTTTTTTAATACCACAGATGGATTCGATCCATGATACGGCAGCTCCCCAGTTGATAGTTGATACAATACGATGCCCAAAGAGAATAGGTCACTTCGATGATCCAGGTCACCATCGGCTTCATCCTTTGCTTGTTCAGGACTCATAAATGCAGGTGACCCCACGAGGGACTTCGTCAGGGTAAGGCTGTCCTCTTCTGCGAAGCGAGCAATCCCAAAATCTAGTAATTTCACTGCGCCGTCTTTACGGAGCATAATGTTGTCTGGTTTGATGTCTCTATGAATGAAACTTAAACTGTGAGCATAGGCGAGAGCTTCACAGACTTCGATACCGATGAGGGCAATGATTTCCGAGGGCAAATCATCGTATTCATTTATAAGTTGGGCTAGATTGAGTCCTTCCACGAGTTCTGTGATGATGTAGCAGGGCTTTTCACCTTCTTGTTCGTCTCCTGAATAATCCCAAATTTTAACAATGTTTTTGTGGTCTAGTTTCTCGATAGCTTTGGCTTCTCTGGCAAATCGTTGGCGATTGCGTTCATTGGAGGCTAAACCTGGATGAATGATTTTGACGGCTACATCGCGATGCAGACTGGTGTGCCGACCCTGATAGACAGTGGCCATCCCTCCTTCACCAATCTTTCGAATGATTTGATATTTGTCAATGATATCGCCAATCAAAACAGTCCCCGGGTATTACAGCTGTCCAACTTCAGTCGTGGAGTGGGCAAGGCCGCGATCTGCCATCGTTTGCAAGATAATTGCAGAGGTCTCTTCAACGGCTCGTTCTGTGACGTCGATCACTGGCCAAGTAGGGTTGCCTCGATACAATCGATCTGCCCAGTCCAACTCAGCCCAAATGTGCTCTATGTCGGAATAAGAACTTCGGTTGCTCACCATCAATGTCTTGAGTCGTTGTTTTCGAATCTGCTGGAGTGCGTCTGGATCTATGGTAAGTGCGAAGATACAATTCTGATCGACTTCAAACAATGAGGGAGGAAGAGGACGGTCGAGTACAATGGGGATGTTGCAAACCTTGTAGCCTTTGTGAGCCAAGAATACGCTGAGCGGGGTCTTAGAGGTTCGTGATACACCGACAAGAATAATGTCAGCATTGGCTAGCATACGGGGGTTTTTTCCGTCGTCTCCGCGGACTGTGAACTCAATGGCTTCGATGCGTTTGAAGTATTCATCGTTTACGAGATTCATTTGGTTTGGCAAACCAATGGGGCTCGCTCTGAAGTATAAACTGAGCTGACTCAACACATTGTCAAGCAAATCGATATGCCGGATGCGCTGTTGTTCAGCCAGTTCCTTGGTTTCTTGTCTGAGAGAAGGATCAACCAGAGTAAAGATGAGCAATGCATCTTCTTCTAGCGTGAGCTGGATAATCTTTTGCAGCTGTTCTACTTGTGTAATGTAGGGGAACTTACGAACTTGGGCGCTGTACCCGTCGAACTGTTTCAATCCAGAACGAAGTACACGCTCGGCAGTTTCACCAGTTCCATCGGACAGCAAATAGATTTTCTTTGATGCAGGTTGCATAATTGTATGGACCTCAAAATTGTCTTGGACAACATAACCCATCATACACCATTGCGGAATCGGTTTGCGTATGGGGCTTAAACTTGGTAGGTAGACAAGACTCTAATTTATAGGGTACATACTTACAATCGGTCAAAGGAGAGACAGATGATTGAGCAGGCTCCAGTTGCACTCGGTGGTTCAGAATGGGCATTGATCATTGTCAGTTCAGTACTGATTTTCGTCTTTACTGGAAAGAAGATCTACTTGCACTTTAAAAGGTAAGTACAGTATTCCTCTAGATACGGTACAGCATCCTTACGAAGGTCTTAGCGTCCGTGTATTCTTTCATTTCAGGTCTTTCAGGTATTGAAAAGCACACAAATGTACGCTCCCATACACAGGAGCGCATGTAGACGAATGTGTGTCAGGGCTTTGCTTCGTTTGGCTTCGATGTTGTATTGTTCATCGAGGATTCCTAAGTCATATTTGCGAATTGGATCGAGTGTCCAAATTTCAAGCACCATATTGGATACCCACATTCCAAATCCAACCGCGCATCCAATTGTTTCAAGAGTGCTTTGAGGGTAGTAGGATCCCCTCTCAAACCAGATCAATACGATAGAGGGCAGCAGGGTCGCTCCCAGACTGAGTCCCAAGATGACGCCAAATTTACGAAACCATTCTAAGTACGATTCGAGTTCAATCGTCGAGAAGATACTGAGTGCCGTAAAAGAAAGCACTAGACCCATGTACATAGACCATGCAACGCACCTGATGACATCCAATGTTGGCAACACAATTTCCATAGTACAGTCTTAATGCGATTTGTAACAATTTCCGAACAGTTTGTTTGATCGGGTGGTTTTTTACACCTTCTCTCAATACACTGGAGTGTAAATTTGGAGCGTGATCATGTTTTTGTTGTTGTCTGGAATGGGTTTGGCAAGTGCCAATGATGTATTGGTACCACACATATCTGCCGTAGAGTTAGACGACTTTTCAATAGCGAGCAGCATTGAAGAGCAGCTGGTTGACAGTTTAGAAGGACTGGGACTGTCTGTCGTTGGACCTCGGTCATTGGATCAAGAGTACCCAGAGTTGTCGGCGAGTTGTTTTGAATTGGAAGAGTGTTCGGGAACGCTATTGTCTCGTGACAATGCGACCTTGCTTCTGGTTGGGTCGGTAGAGTCTACAGCGACGGACTACAATCTACAATTTCGATTTTACGGACGCACTTCAACGAGTCCACTCGATGTACAAACCGTAAGTATTCCACAGGCTGAGTTGGCAGACACGATCCAAAAGATATCTGAAGACGCATCGGTCATCTTTTCCTTGATCCCAGCCGAAGTGGCCGCACCTCAAAAAGAGGTGGTCATCGTTGAGAAAACGGTTGAACAAGCAGAACCACAGGTGGTGATCATTGAAAAAACGATCGAAGCGACTTTTGTTCAACCTCCACCAACAAAGGTCATCTTGTCGTTGCCATCTAAGTTTGAGCAAGACTATTACGATAGCAATTTGATGCCAGATGAATGGATTCGTCAGCGTCGTGTACGGGCGAAGAATGTTCTTTTTGAACTCCACGCTGGGTTGGCACTCGGTGACGTAGCTCGTTCCTATGATACACGCGTTGGATTTTTACCCGACGCTCAAACCATCTTTGACATCTATGAGTACGACACCTTCTTCCCCGGCACCGGTACCATGGTCGGTGGTGCGATTGGGTATGCTCCCCTTTGGTGGATGGAATTCAGCCTCTATGGGGGTGTGATCATTGCCCAAAAAGAACTCTCAACCGGATGGCAAATGAGGACAGTGACGGTTCCATTTTGCAAGAAGACTCGTTCCAGCAAATTGTGACCAGTGTGAGTGGACATATCGAACCAAGAATGCGTTTGTACGCCGTACCGTCTGGTCCAATCAAGCCCTATGCTCTCTTGGGTGCGTACTTCCGTTTGTATGATTCGTACACCGTTCCTGATGCACCGACCGTCAACTACAGCAACCAGCCTGGCGGTTTGCACTACGGTGTGACAACCGGTGGTGGTTTGGCGTTCGATTCTGCAGGTCCTGTTGGTGTGTTCTTGGAAGTTCCATGGACTTACGTCATCAATCAGCAACCCTATGAGCGGTCGGTTCTCTTGGAAGATTCTTATGCTGAAGGTGATCCGTATGTACGTGGTACGCCTGACCGTCCTCCGTATTACAATCAAGTGCTTGGGTTGAAGATGGGGATGACTCTCCGGTTCAACTAACTTTCGCGTTTAATCTGCCGTTGTCTTCTTCGGATATCAAGTTCCGCTTTCGCTCGGATACAGAGGTATACCTCGCTCTGTTGGATTCTTG
>CALDQI010000818.1:0-4341 GCA_937911635.1 uncultured Pseudomonadota bacterium
CGATATGAAAAGCGATCTTTGCTCGGTCAAGGTGGAATGGGTGCCGTTCATGAGGCCTATGACACTGTTCTTCATCGACCGGTGGCAACCAAATCTCTTCATGAGGAGGTACCAACTAGTTCCACATTGTGGAAGCGTTTCTACCGAGAAGCCCAGATTACCGCACAGTTGGCACATCCATCTATCGTACCTGTATACTCGATAGAATTTACAGATGAACAACAGCCTTTGATGATCATGAAACGAATTCAAGGGATCACCTTAGAAGATTATATTGAAGATTGTAAAGAGTGCGAACAGAGACCTCTACCACAAGTATATAGATTGGAACAAAGACTGGAAATTCTCATCAAAATTTGTGATGCCATGCACTATGCTCATGTGAAAGGGGTGATTCATCGTGACATTAAACCAGACAATGTTATGGTTGGGGCTTTCCAAGAGGTCTATGTCATGGATTGGGGTGTGGCGACGCCGTTACAAGATTCTCTTAAGTTGGATAAGTACGAAGAAGATGTCCTGCGCGATGCCAGTTTAGACGTTGAAGATCTAGGACTGCAGACCATCAATGGTCAGGTGATTGGGACACCGCGCTACATGTCCCCTGAGCAGGCCAGAGGAGAGTTGGAGTCTGTGGGTCCGGCAGCAGATCAATATGCAGTCGGACTGATGCTGTATGAGATGGTTTGCCTTGAACAAGCACGTCAAAGTATGAAAGTGCTCGATTTGCTTGATCACGCGATAGAGGGGGCAAGAGACTGGTCCTTCTCAGATATGGACCCGCGTTTAAAAGCCATTATTCTAAGGTCGACAGAGCCGAATGTTGTCGATAGGTATTCAACGATGCGAGACCTTGGATTGGACCTGCGGTTGTATTTACAGGATAAAGCTGTGACAGCCTTTAAAGAACCTGTATTGATGGGAGTTTGGAGACGTCTTCGCAAGCATCCAACTCAATTGGCGCTCGTGATCAGTGTCTGTTTTGCGATCGGTGGGGCGATAACGGTCGCGTCTTTGTGGTCCGCGTTGCAGGTAATGTCGAAGTCTGCTCAGCACGATCGAGTGACGGCACATGTGCTCAATCAAATCTCGGGTCAGACACAGCAACTCGATCGATCGTTTGCAGATGTCCAGCGAGGAGTACAGCGTCTTGCAGTTCGTCTTGAATCATTGTATACACTCTCATCTTCTTTACTGGTACAGTCTGCATGTCAAGATTATCGGACTTTGAGAGACCTAGAGGATACAAAACAGCACCATCAGTACGAGGACAATTGGATCAATACCAATACACCGGTGTGTTTTCTTCCGGATGGGGTAGATCGCGCTCAAGCTGGTTTGGGGCTCTGGTTGTCATCTGCCATGACCCCGTACCTGATTCAAGAGTTTCAGGGTGGACAGACCGACGACGTGGATTTTAACGCTCGATTTTGGGCGTCAGAGGAACTGCATCCGATTCAATGGAGTTATGTGGGGTTTGTTGACGGGGTGCTCCTTAATTATCCTGGCGTTCATCAGTTTGGTGAGGGGTATGATCCAAGACTCCGTCCGTGGTATGTTGACGGACAGACACTCACAGAACCCAATTGTGGGGAGCCTTATCCAGATGCCAGCGGGTCGGGGTATTTGTTGCCCTGTAATCAACGTGTAAACAAACCAAATGGAGATCTGCTCGCGGTTGTCGGATTGGATTTCTTGGTCGATAGTGTGCTAGAAAATCTAGAGCTGGACAAGCCTCAACATGTCAAAGAGGTATTGTTGCTCAACCAACAGGGGGAGATTCTTGTTTCAAGTGTGGATAAAGGCAAGCAAGTGGATTCATTAAAGAAAACGGACAACAATAAATCCAAGACCAAAGTGCTTCTCAAACAGCCTCAAGTCCTCGATGCCATTCAACAAGGTCAAAAACAGGGATTGATCAAAGAGGCGAAGCAAGTATATGTCTTTGCTCGTTTGCAGTTTGTACCTTGGACATTGCTATATACATTTGACGACTCAATCTGGAATTTGGACGTGTGATTGATACTGATCAATAAAAAAATCAACGGTTGTAGCGATAACGATCGGTTACCTCTATGCAATACATCATAATTTTTGATACAACAGATGTAGAGTGAAGGAGCGAAATATGAACGTATTGATTCGAATCTGTCTATTGCTATGGGTCCTCTACATTCCGAGAGTCTGGGCTGAAGAATCCGCTTTGGAATTGTCTGCAGAGGATCAGTTTCGCCAGGCTGTGACATGGTACAAAGTAGCACGCGCCACCGAAAACAGCATGGAGGCTCATGAGCGGGCTAGTGATCTGTATCAAAGAGTGATTGAGACAACGTCGGATCCAGAACTCAAATCGATGGCAGAGAGGGGTAAAGTCCAAGCAGAATTTCGAATTGATAACGCACACGATACCTATCGAACGTTATTTGATCCGATTTGGTGGATCTTTGGGGACGATGGTACCATCGAATGGTATGATGATGTATATATGTTGGCATTGGGCAATTCTTGGAGTGCAGTCGATGCACACTTGCAAAAGGAATTGGATCCAGAGAACCATATTGCTGTCGTCTATGTGACGCGAAATGAAGCACTGCAAAGGTCCTTGTTGGATACGGGAACAGAAGAGTTCGAGTTTAACCGTGATTATCGATTAAAACTCATGAGAGATGAAGTTATTGGGTTTGCAGAGGCTACTCCAAGTATCACGGGGATGCCAGACGATTTGATGCCACTTGTGCAACCCTGGATAGAAAAGCCTTCATTGACGAGTGAAGATGTACAGCAGATTGGAACGCGATTGAATACGCAAGGGATAGTTCTGATACATGCCCATATTGATGATGAGATTCCAGCAACAGAAGACTATTTATCTGTTGCAAGGGTATCTTTATCGACCCAGTTTTGGAAAGTGGGTGACGATGCTCCGTATGCAACTATCAAATCTGTAGGAGTGGGTCAGAATGCTAAGGAACATCACTGGATAGCAGGCTTGTGGTTATTGGGAGTATTTGCATTCTCGCTCTTATTGCTCTTGAAAACAGTAAAAGACAAAAGGGAAACAGACTTTTCTTTTGTACACTTATTGATCGTTGCAGGATTAATGTTTTTCATTGGTGGGATTTGGTCACATATATCTTTCTCATTTGCGGCAGATTATCACGTGGATTGGGGGCAAGCATCGCTCATTTTTGAGAACGATAGTGTACAGATACCCTATATTCCATCGATGCAGTGGTCTTGGGTGTTGGGATTGGTACTCTTAAATGGTCCAGTCATCATCTTGGCGTGGGCACTGACCAATCCAACGTTGGATGGTGTGGTGCGTCAATTCATTCCTTCAAAAGAGTTTCAATGGCCATTCTTATTGCCAACAATGCTCGCTGGATCGATGGCATGGTTATTTTTACCCTTGGTTGTAGCCCACACCGCGGGGGGTATGTGGGTTGCGCTATTTCTGTCTCTTGCGGTCATTTATTCGGGGTGGCGATTGGCCGATTTGACGGGGCCATTGTTTGCAGGACGTGGAGATGGTCAGTCTCTCAGTTTACAGGTAGTGGGTCTGATGCTTCTCCTATCATTGACGCTTCCCTTTGGTTTATTTAACGGATGGCATGGTGGGGTTGCACTTGTTCTATGTATCGCTGCGAGTGTTGTTAAACCATTGAGTTTCGCTAGCGAAGAAGGATTGTCGATTCCCATTGATGAAGACGCCAAAAATCCATTTTGGAATTTTCCATTGCCAGAATCTCATCAGAAGGTTGTTCAGTCTATTGTCGATTCGATTACCGATGCAGAGCATGTACAACTCAATGACACTGATGTGACTGGTCGCTCTGGTATTCTACGAGAGGTTGCAAAGCACTTTCAGAGCAATCCGTCTGAGAAGATCTGGGTCAATTATTTTGTCTGTTTGGAAAGCGAAAACGAGCAATTTGATTTCATATCGCGATATCTTGATGGGAAGAGTCGACAGACATCAACGGTGGGTGGAAATATCATCACAAGCAGTGTGGATAGTTTGGTGTCTTCCTTACCCGGCGTTGAGATGGTGATGGGTTTGTTAGGAGATTCCGCCGCAGGGTTGTCGAGAGAATCGATAATAAAAGACTTGGTTGACGCCATTCGACTTCGCATTGTGGCCTCTAAGAAAGAGCAAGTCGTGTGGCTAATAGACAATGCAAAATACATGGATGATGGAAGTTTAGAGGTGATACGTCAATCCTTGGAGTGCATCCCAAAATTAAATGTGGTATGGGAGCAACATATCGACGCCCCAGTATTCTTTGATGAATCAGTGGCGTTGAAACGGTTGAGTGCACCGAAATTTGAAACGGTTGAATA
>CALDQI010000819.1:0-3269 GCA_937911635.1 uncultured Pseudomonadota bacterium
GATTACTAGAGCCTGAGTTAAAGTTAAAGCCTTGCTACCTACAGAGGTTCCCATAGATTGAACATTGTTTGCCGATAGATTACCAATCGTCCCACTAGAGCCATCATTACCATGACGAAAATCGACGTTGGCAATCGAGGCAGATTCTGCGGATCCGAACTGAGAGTTGTACCCGTTGACAGAGCCTGAATCCAATCTCAAAGAAGATGCGTTTCCAACATTCGAAACCGCTGCGCCACCAACAGATAGATTGTCTGCAGTATGACCATAGGCATTGAGTTGAGACAACTGAGCTGAACCAAGACTTGCGGACTGTCCAGTACTTGAACTACTTCCGGAAAGGTCTGCAAGCGAGACCTGTCCTATCGAGGAGTCGTTGTGTTGGAGCCCATTTGCCGATAGATTCCCTACAGAGGCACTGTGTTCTTGATCATCCAGATCTGAAGAGACAAGAAGGTTAGAAGCATTGACGGAGTCTATAGAACCACCCATACCTGTCAAGTCGTTTGCTTCGACACCTCCTGCTGTAGCAGACAAGGCTTGAGTATTGGTGTTGTAGCTAGCGGAAATACCCGACCCCGATAGGCTTGAGGCATCTACCGTACTCGTATCCAGTCCTTTCACATCAGCATGATTAGCCGAAACGATTGCATTGTGACCAGACTCGGAAGGCGCGATGTTGGCTTGAACACCTTTAAAGTGCGATTGCTCTACTGTGTTTTGTCCCGCTGTAACTTGAGAGGCTCGAATGTCTTCGACACCCACAGAGGCCGTACCTTGGTTGGAATCAAACGCTCCCGAGGTACCTGCGAGTGCGATATCACCCGAGAGATTGTTTCCACCTTGTTGTGTTTTTACACCCTGTAAGACCGCATTGCCAACACTGAAGGAGGCTTGGTTTGGTGCATCTTCAAATAGATCTTTTGACCCATTGGCCTTCAGCATAAACTCGTCCAATCGAAGTGAGTCTACAGTTACAGGCTGACCACCATTGATGCTTGGATCTGCGACTTTAATTCCATTTCCAACGATTGATGCGGCTCGAAGGGTGACGTTTTGAGGTGCATTGGACCCGCCTCCCTTTTGGGCGGACAGCGTTCCAAGAAACCCTGCATTGACGGATGCGTTTTCGACTTCAATGTGTACACCTGAAAGCGTTACGGACTGAGCGGTTAGTCCGTCAAATGCAAGAGCGTTGATGGCGAGGTTTGCACACTTTAATGTCAATACTCCGGTGTTCCGGTTCACTTCCATAGTGACTTCATTGTCCGACGCTTCACGATCTAAGGATAGACCTTCCAGACCAGCGACATCTTGAATTTCATCGAGGTCTGTTTGAAGACTCCAGATTCCATCTTTGGCACTAAAATTGCTCGATTCTACGACATCCCAAATTTCATTGGCACTGTCTCGAACACCACCAGCCCAATTTGAGACCCCTTGCGTGACATCGTTGTATTTGTCCGCTAGCCAATTCCCCGTATTTCCAACCCAGTCCCACATGCCCGAGTTCTCTCCACTTGGTGGCTCGATACTGGTATTGGTGTTGGTTTGTTCGTTTGTTGGGTTCGAATATCGTTGACTTTCAATTCGTTGTTTGTTCATGGTGTTCACTAAGGATGGTAATAGATAGACACAACGTATCTGATTTATTGGGGATTTGGGGAAAAATACTGCTCAGCAATTGGCTGTCTTTAAAAATGGGCTACAAAAATGTGAACTATACTGCAAATGGAGTCTGTATGTCTGCAATTATATTACTGGTCAGTACCATGTCATTGGCAAATGCAACCGAAAACTCATCCTTGATCAATCCACCTGGGGCGACTTGGACCCTTCATCCGCATTATGAGATTGGAACATTGGCTCCCATTACTCATCGCATTCAGTTTGGACAAGATGGGACGGAGTTTGATTTCATCGCGGATGGCGGACAGGACAATCTGTTTCAATTTCAACGTTTCGAAATGTGGTTTCAAAAAAATGGTCAACATCACCTTGGGTTCTTATTGCAACCATGTGACTTAAGAACGACTTCTGAAATTTATAAAGATACACAATTTGATAACATTGTCTTTCCCAAGGATACACCGATGCAATTTCGCTATGGATTCGATTATTATCGAGCGACGTACATGTACGATTGGCGAGAGTCTACAAATGAACAACTGTCCCTTGGAGTGGCATTGCAAATTCGGAACGCCACTTTGGACTTTCGTTCTTTGAATGGTGAATTGCAAAATACCAATCGAGACATCGGACCAGTGCCCTTACTTGCTGTTGCCGGTAAGTTTGAGCGTGAGAACAATCAGTGGTGGGGGTTTGATGCAGCAGGGGCTTATGCCCCCATCAAATACATCAATGGCTCTGAATCGGATGTTGTTGGTGCAATCTTGGATGCTTCTGTTCGTGGTGGAATCCATCTGCAACAAGGTGCGGATGCCTTTGTAAACCTTCGATATATCGGTGGTGGGGCAGAAGGGACGGATAGCACACCCGATCGTGGAAAGGACGGCTATGTTCTCAACTGGCTCAATTTCGTTACGTTGTCGGTTGGATTCGAGCTTCAATAACCTTGACGGACTCAGTCCTCTTCGAACTTGACAATGTAGGGAGTGTCACAGCTCTCTCCGACATTGGATGCAATGGTAACAACGTAGTACCCAGTGTCATTACCTCCGGTACTCCCTTCATAGTCAAACTCAACAGTGGTTCCTGGCCCATTGCCGGTTGCTGTTCCTATAATTCCTTGTGAAGTTCCGTTTTCATCGTACCATTCAACACTCATGGTTAACTCAATATCCACGTGTATTTGATACAGTGTGATGGTGAAATGGAAGGAATCAAACCAACCATCCTCATCAAAAAAGACGAATGTATCGACATCCGTTTCAGGAAAATGGTAGTTGTCAATCTCGATGATACTGTTATCATCGAGTTCACCGAGATAATTGACCGCGTTTACATCGCCAAATGCCCATGAACTGTTGGGCTCCCACTGGTCAGTTGACAGATCGCTCATCGAGCCATCGCAGTCGTTGTCCACACCATCACAGACTTCAGTAGCATCGGGATTGATATTGGGGTTGTTGTCGTTGCAGTCCCCATCATTTTCAGAAAACCCGTCTCCGTCAGTATCTTGGTCTGCTGGGTCGACCCAGTCCTCATCGGCTTCGCCATTACAGTTTTCATCCTCCCCATCGTTGTCGTTGTCGAGGGCATCGGGATTGACACTGGGGCCGTTGTCATCGCAGTCCCCTTCATCCTCA
>CALDQI010000820.1:0-3269 GCA_937911635.1 uncultured Pseudomonadota bacterium
TGCAAGTATTGACCAAACCGAACTACATTTTGACCCATCTGATTGTCGTCACGACTACCAAATAAGTTTCGAATCATCGACAAGTGAGTCCCAAACTCTAAGTTTCGCTGTACTTCCTGCAACAATGTTTCATGCACGTGTAAACCATTACTGGAACTGGCTTCAGAAAGTTTCTTCGCTCCCGTCGAGACAGCTCCGATATCAAATAGAATGCTTTTACTATTTCCAATGGCTGATCGGAGTTTGTTCCATAAGTCCTGTAGTTCTTTGAATTGATTGTTGTCTGAAACAGACTCCGACAGTCTAAAGAATACCTCAGAAATATGTTGGTTTGAGGACGGGGCCATCTGATTCGAATCAAAGCACAAGCCCAAATACTTTGCCAACATAGACTTGCCAGCGCCGAAAGAGCCGGACAACCAAATGTTCCCTTGAGTTTCGCTGTCAATATTCTCCAACATGTTTGAAAACAGTTCAATCAGAGCGTCAGCAATCGAATTCGGACCGGTTGATAAATGATACTCATTGAGCTCATATTGGAGGGTCTTATCGCTGACCTCATCAAAGTACACCACAGGTGGAATCCATCTTGTGATGTCTTTGATGAACTGTTCGACCATTTTATCCGACTGGCTAATTGGCATTGTTCCTTCCAACTCTAATTTGTGTACAAACGTCTTGTGGTTGCCCTTAGTAAAGAATAATAAGCAACAAGTCGTCATTGGGCTGGAGTGTTTGTCCTTTAAAGAGCCGTTGAAAACACGACAAGCTGTCCTCAATAAACGTTGATGGTTTTAACGTCTTAATCACATGCGAAGTAGACTTTTGCACTTGTTCTTCCGCCCCAGGGATATTTCTAAAAGCATTTCGCTCTCTACAACGGCGGATCTCATCTTCTATGGCTTTCGGATGTTTCATGAAGTTACCGTCGTTTAGTGTCACACCGGTGTGATCTTCAACAAAATGGAAGAAATCCATCTTCTTTTCCAAGTGCATTTGTACTCTCGACTGTAACTGTAGTTCGATACTCGGTGTTGGGCGAAGTAAGGTTCTCTTTCCAGCAGTAAGTAGTTCTTCGCAGTGCTGTATTGTTTCCTTTGACAACTTGAACGCTCCCCAGAGGAAACTGCGTTTTGCAAAAATTTCATACTCCTGAGATTTTAGAAGGACCTTGGAATCGGTTATCCCAATGGTTTCAGCATGGAGACAGGCTAGGATTTGTAATGCGATGACTTGATCCAGTTCTTGATTGGACAGTTGGGTTGACATAAAAACTCCTTTCTATTCCGGTTGTTCATCGGCAAAGATGGAGTAGGGTATCGGCGGATTTCGTGCCAAGATTCATTGCAATGGTTCCTCGATTTTCACAGATGGTTAGCATCATTGGTTATCCCTCATAAATTTTGGGTCGGTAATCATTGTCAGAACTCAATTGGCTCATAAAATGGAGACCATTGTCGTAATGTCCTGGATAAAAGAGTAAAATGCTCAGTTTATCTTGATACTCCCACTGTAAAATACTGTGGATGTACCGAAGTAAACTAGATGGACGTAGTGCTGGATACAGCGTCCCCACTCCATAAAGCCACAGCGAACAAGGTACCTGTTTATTGGATGCGCGTTTAAATTCAGCATGTGCTTTGTCAGCCAGATAAGTAGGGAAGCTGTGCTTGTTTTGTAGTACATCACCAAATATATCGTACTCAATGAACTGCATGACCTTTTGGAGTTTTGCAGTGCCTTGTCCATCCGAATTTGACAGGAATGCCTTCTCTAAGGTTTGGATTTCTCTTTGATTTGTGTGTTGATCTAAATATTGGAAAAACACTTTTGTAACATCAAATTTAACCAGGGTGATATCCTTTTTAAATCGATGATATGACGCAATATCTGAACGCATCCTTAATTCTACGTGTGGTGGGTATACTTTGATCCCAACATTGTAGTTTTGAATGGTGTTGAGGCGATTATTCTCCACAGCATGATTTAATTTGTCGCCTAGAAATGATGTGTGTGTAGTTTTACTCATAATTCAATAATGGACTTGTAATCTATAGCTTCTGGATGATTCTTTTGACGAGTTCAAATGGTGGAAGTTCTTCGTGTAATGCTTGGAAGATATCAGCATATTCTAAACTTAGGCGGTCTCTTGTCAATCCTAGGGACATCCAATAATCATTCTCTATTATAGATTGATCTGTATATCCAATTCTTTGAACAAGGTATCCAATGTAATACACCACCGTTTTAGGTATGTTTATTGTGTGGATGCTGACCAAATAAAATTTGGAAAAGAACAATCCGTTATGAACGTTTTAATCTTACCTTTTTAGCTTCACATTCATCAATTTTGTTTTGTATCTCTGTAAAGAACGACGCGGCGGTATCTTCATTGAGCATTGTTTGAGCAAAGAGAATTGTTTCTTGTGAGAGGGGTTCTAGCAACAAATCTAAAAATAGTTCAACCTGCTTACGATACTGACCCAACTCTTCAAAGTTGGAGATTACAATTTGGTGAACGACCAAACAGTCCTCTTCAATCGTTAAGCATTTTGGAATGTGTGGACTAGATAGTTCTTTTATATTTAGTGTATTAAGGGGTGAAATATGAACTTCTAAATCGTTCCAGAATGCTTGTATCCGAACATCAAATTCCTTTTTAACTTCATTGACTACGGATATGAGGGACTCTAAGTGTGTTGAAATCCACAGGAGTTTTTGAATATTCATAGGCGTCTTTGTGATTTCCAATAGTTGATACCACTCAGAGGATATAGAGATAGAAGGTTCTTTGACCGACTTCATAAATGAAACTTCTGATAAGGCCGTTTGAATTGGCTCCCAAGAGGTGTTTATGGATGTAATTTGAGTGTATAGTTGTTGAAAATTTGGAGTCTTGCTTACAAATTCTTTCAGTGTCGAAACTATATCCGCAGTTATAAACTGGCTTTGAAATTGACTTCTGTACCACACAAGTTTCTTTTGGATTGAAACACTGTCTATTGTGACATGACTATCCTTCACATTATTGATAAAGTATTCGAATAGATCTGGTAAGTGGGAACTCGTTAAGTGCTCAAAGATTGCTGTTGCTGTCTCATATCGACCAGAATGGTTTGTCTTCTGCAAGAATTCCTGCAAGATTTCAATAGCTTCATTATTTTTGTTATTTTGCAATAGAACTTCAACTCCTGTTAATTGTGCAATGACTTTAAACTGTGGAGAATTTATTTTATTTAAACGCATTAATAATTCACCTGAATTCACTT
>CALDQI010000821.1:0-4645 GCA_937911635.1 uncultured Pseudomonadota bacterium
GGGGGATGGCAGAGCGGATGGCTGCGCGGACGGAGTATCATTCGTTGAAAGAAGTGATGCGTCCATTGTTGTTGGATGGATTTCAATTGCTTGAATCCAAGAGCCATCGACAACCGTTGTCTCGATCCTACATGGTTTTGTTAATCGGTGCCATTTATAGAGATGTGCATTTGCATGTGAGCACAGATGATAAAGTTCAGCAAACACTCGAAGAACATGTTTCCAGAATACGAGAGCTTTTGTTTGAGCACGGTACACGCGCGTTAATCGTAGAGGATATAGAAAGTAGATTGGATACAATTTGGGCAGAGATTACAGATGGGGTTCAAGAATCTTTGACCAGTCATATCATTGAAGTTTTGCATCATCGATATACAGGGTTGGTTCAACTCGGCATTGCCGACTTTGATGTGATAGAACCGACTTTGGATCAACAATACAAGATCTATTTAAGCAGACTACCTATACCGACAGGTGTATCAGAAGATGGAAGTGTCAATTGGGATACATTGACGCCTGAGCAAGCGAAGCTAGCTATCATTCGAATTTGGCAGCGATTGACGATTCTTCAGCACGGATTGACCATCGAAAAGGCCTCTCATGATTGGGTTGATTCAAGTCATGGTCCCTCAATACGCAGTAGGAGTGGCAATGTTGGGGCGGGAAATCTGAATTTCTCCAATCTATCGTCCTTCTTTCCTGCAAATTACTACAATGCACATTTGAGATTTAGGGTTGGGGAGCCGTGGCGAGAATTTTTGTTGCGATACTATTCTAGTCACAAAGAAACAGTCAAAGGCAAGATGAAGTTTTTGGTCCACAATACACGTGTCACATTAACCGTAGATGTGAAGTGGGCACGGTGTTCGAATTGTACACAAGTCCGTCCTTTGATTACTGATCTTGAAACCCAATCGAAAACATTGAAGTGTTGGTCTTGTGCTGGGGATATGAAGCATATCAATGTTGGTAAAGTGAAGACACTGGAAGAAAAACAGTTCTGGGATAGGAATCAGTTCTATCATACTATGGTTCAGCGATGTCGTGCAGATCATGCAAATCCGGTGTTCAAACCATTCCCGCTGCTAACCGCTTCTCATACGGCAGCACTTTCGGATTCTACCATTGGAAACTCTGAGAGTAGATTGGAGTCGTATGAATTGCGCTTTCAAGACGTGTTGGTCAATAAGATGCCTCCGATTGATGTGTTGTCGGTCACAACTACGATGGAAGTCGGTATCGATATTGGTTCGTTAACGGCTGTTGCAATGCGAAATGTGCCTCCTGGTCGAGCTAATTATCAGCAGCGTGCGGGGCGTGCCGGACGTCGAGGTTCTTCGTTGTCGACCATTTTGACGTGGTGTGGGCCAAGCAGTCACGATTTGGAATACTACAAGTACCCCGAGCGCATGATCAGTGGAGAAATATCGGATCCAAAAGTTAGAATTGACAATCTACAAATCATTCGTCGGCACTTGTACTCTCATATTTTCACCGCGTTTCAGTTGGCTCGTTTAAATACCACAGCCGCTGGTGTCATGGAGAGTCTGGGGACGGTGGACGATTTCCTCGAAGATGATGTTTCAGGATTTACGTTTGTTGGATTAAAACAATGGTTGCAAGACGAGCATACCGCACTGACTGCTCAATGTTTGAAATTGTTGTCAGCCTTGGACATTCAAGATGTAGATGATTTTGTAGAAGGAGTACTTGATGCAGACTCAAAGACCAGTTTGATACAAATTCTGATTGATAAGCACATCGCCTCTGAAGGTGTCTCGACGGAAGCAGAGAGCGCTGAGAATGATGAGTTGTCTGTTTTGCAGACAAAATTGGATAATGCTGAGAAGAAATATAATTTGTTCAAAGATGATGAAGATGTAGGACCGCTGCTGGAGACGCAGATCAGTACTCTTAAGGATAAGATTTTTGATCTTGAGCAGAGTTTGGCGGATGAGATTACCACTGTCCTTTCGAGTAATCAGGATATCAATTTGCAGGAAGCCTTACTCGATCGTTTGTTCAGCAATGGTATTTTGCCGAGCTATGCTTTTCCGACACAAGTGACGTCCTTTTATGTGTTTGACAATCAGCAAACTCAGCATTCTCAGGCCTTTAACTTCAAATATCAACCCCAGCGTGAACTAAATCAGGCTTTGAGTTTGTATGCTCCTGGGCGTAGCGTGTTTGTGGATAAGTTAGAGCACTATTCCTTCTCGCTGTTCTCCCCTTATATGGGCTCAAAGAAGCACGGACGTTGGAGTGATTTTAAGAGAATGAAAAAGGAGCACAAGCTTTATTTTGCCTGTATGCAGTGTCCGTTTGCAGAGGTGGTGAAGTTTGATCAAGATTTGGTCGGTACTTCTCAAGATTGTCCTGCTTGTAAAGGAAAACAAACCTTGGGTCCCGGTATTGAATGGTTTAAACCTTGTGGCTTTGCCCATCCACACTTTATGAAGCGCAGCACGGAAGGCCTTCGTGCTGTAACGACACAGTCAACATCTGCACAGTTGCGGATGCCTGCTCCACAGGACGGACAGATACCATATTCGGATAGCAAAGTGTCCTATTGGCATTTCCCAGGTCATTTGCTTCAAACGAATGAAGGCCGCGATGCCTATGCCGCAGATGGAGATTCCAGTGTTGGGTTCCATTTCTGTTCTTCGTGTGGAATGGTGGTTCCAAAAGCGATGCCCGACGACAGTACCAATCCATGGAACGCCAAACAGCGGCCATATCCGGCTGAGGGTAACAGTCGATGCGAGCATACATATACCAGAAATATTGTTCTTGGAAATGAATACCTAACGGATGTAGCACTATTTAGATTTGAACTAGATGATAGCATCACAATGAGTTTGATTGACACGCATGCTTTGAATCACGATGTGTATTCGGCGACTGAAATCGTACTGACAACACTAACAGAGGCTTTGATTAAGGCTGGTGTGTCTGTGTTGGATTTGGAGCCGAGAGATATTGCCGGTGGATTTAGACGGGCACTCACAGAAGGTGAAGATGATGATTTGCAGGCTTTCGAAATCTATTTGTTTGATCAGGCGGCTGGTGGTGCGGGGTTTGTGAGAGAAATCTTACACAATCCAGAGCAATTGTTTCAGACCATGATTCAAATCTTATCAGACTGTACCTGTGCATCTTCTTGCTATCAATGTTTGCGTTCGTATAGCAATTCTAGAAGTCATCATCTACTTGAACGTCGTTTGACGCTCGAGTTTGTACACTATGCTTTGGAGGGTGAAGCCATCACTTGGGGTGCAAGTCGTACAAGCGATAGCCTTGAGAAACTACATGGATTGATTAATACGTGGATCGATTGGGATGAGTTAGGTGATATCGAGTTGGAAAGTGACTTACAAGAAAGCCTACAGAATGGGGCAATTGAAATAGACCGAGAAGGCAAATCTATTTTTGTTTCGATAGCTCATCCATTGCAGCCCAAATTGATGACGCATCATGATGAGCGCATCTATGTGGATGCCTATTTGCTGAATCGCAATCCACTACAGATCATTAAGGCACTTCGATTGCCGGCTAACATTTCTGCTCGACCTGCGATCTGTGTGCCCGATGTAAACGGAGTTCCAACTTATTTATGGTCTGATATTAAGGAATGGGGTGTCAAAGAGCATTATGAGTGTCTCAAGACTCGATTGGAGATTGAAGGTAAGGATAAACCAGTACTCTTAGATGGAAGCACAAACTTTATTCTGTTGAACGTCGATGAATCGTCTGAGGTCGACAAGGTGGTTACGAAACCTGGGTTTTTATTGGTGGAACAACGAAAGGTCGGTTTTGGAGCTGTAGATCCAGATACGATCTATGTCTTTCGATACAACGATGATCGTCCGTTTGGTGTGTACAATACTCAGTTTGCAATTGGAAAGCTTCGACAACGTAAGAATCGTGATCGTTTCTTTTTCTATCGGTCCAGTACGCGACACGCTGCTGGGATTGCTTTGAAATCACGTGATATTAGCATCGTTGGTAAGGTCAGAGCATTTATACCACTGCGTGGAAACGTCAAAATATTTGATGGAAATAACAAATAGGAGATTGTGCGATGGCTACGATGTACCCACCGATTTTACCTGAACAAGGTCATTATGAATCTGAACGGATTGTTTTGCGAGCATTTGAAGGGCTGTCAGACGACTTTACGATATTTTACTCCTTTCACTGGTTGCTTCCTATGCGCAAAGAAAAAGCCTTACGAGAAGGTGAAATCGACTTTGTACTTCTTCATCCAGAATTTGGCTTGCTGGTGTTGGAAGTCAAAGGTGGTCATGAGATACGAGTCGAAAATGAACAGTACTTTAGACGGTATCCTGGCGCAAAAGAGTGGGATTTGATCCCTACGAATCCTGAGATTCAAGCGCGTACCAATATGCATGCCTTAATGGATTTTCTTAAGAATGTAGCAGGGGTACGCAAAAACTTGATCAGTTATGGGTATGCGGTTGTTTTTCCGCAGACGACGCGTGTGAAATCGGTTCGAGCAGCATTGCCAGATATTGCCATCATTGATCACCATGACTTGAGTGCATCCAATCTTGAAGAGCGTTTACTGGGTATTGGAGAAGCCTTTCGGAATTCTGATTCACCTCGAATTACGCCCAGTGCTGTC